>CAJBLW010000264.1 GCA_903953985.1 uncultured Burkholderiales bacterium | reverse complement strand
GGCACCTTGGTAACCGGCCTTGACCCCACGTGCCGTGGCCACCGACAGCACGAACAGCGAGTTGGGGCCGGGCAGCAAAATGATGCCCAGCGCACCCAGCGCGTAAGTCCAGATGTCGGTGACGCCGTAAAAACTCATGCCCGGGCTTCCATCAAGCCGATGAAGCGGTCGAACAGGTACGCAATGTCATGCGGACCGGGCGAGGCTTCAGGGTGCCCCTGGAAGCAGAACGCGGGCTTGTCGGTGCGGGCCAGGCCCTGCAAGGTGCCGTCAAACAAAGACACGTGGGTGGCACGCAAGTTGGCGGGCAAAGATTTTTCGTCCACCGCAAAACCGTGGTTTTGGCTGGTGATGGACACGCGACCCGTGTCGAGGTCTTTCACGGGGTGGTTCGCACCGTGGTGGCCGAACTTCATCTTGAAAGTTTTGGCACCACTGGCCAAGGCCATGATCTGATGACCCAGGCAAATGCCGAAGGTCGGGATGCCGGTTTCAATCAACTCGGCCGCCGCCGCAATCGCGTAATCGCAAGGCTGTGGGTCGCCTGGGCCGTTGGACAAAAAGATGCCGTCGGGTTTGTGTTGGAGTACTTCAGCCGCAGGCGTCTTGGCAGGGACCACAGTCACTTTGCAGCCGCGCTCAGCCAGCATGCGCAAGATGTTTTTCTTCACGCCAAAGTCATACGCCACCACATGGAACTTGGGCTCGGTCAAGTTGCCATAACCCTCGCCCAAGGTCCATTCGGTTTGCGTCCACTCATACGACTTGGAGACGGTGACTTGTTGTGCCAGATCGAGTCCGGCCATGTTGGGTGCACCTTTGGCGGCTGCCACCGCTTGATCGATCAAGGCTTGCGTGACTTCTTGGCCTTTGGCCAAACCAACAATCGAGCCGTTTTGTGCCCCCTTGGTGCGCAAGATGCGGGTCAGTTGACGGGTGTCGATGTTGGCAATGGCGACATTACCCGCATCGACCAAATAGGAAGACAAGGTTTGCTGAGAACGGAAGTTGCTGGCCAATAAGGGCAAATCTTTGATGATCAATCCAGCGGCATGGACTTGGTCGGCTTCGATGTCTTCCGTGTTGACGCCATAGTTGCCAATGTGCGGGTACGTCAGGGTGACGATCTGCTGGCAGTAGCTGGGGTCGGTGAGGATTTCCTGGTAGCCGGTAAGAGAGGTGTTGAACACCACTTCGCCGACTGTGGAGCCAGTGGCTCCAATCGAGTTGCCGATAAAGACCGTGCCGTCTGCGAGCGCCAAGATGGCGGGCGGGAAGGTTCCCTGAAGAGACAAAAGCACTGGGTTCTCCGGAATAGTTCGGGTACGCCTCAGCACTCACCAGAGATGTGATCTCTTTTTGGCTGCTTGTTCGAGGAATGGGCCTGGGATGGACTGTGGCGTACAGGTTGATGCGGGAAAGCCCACCATTATAGCCGAGTCCTCAATGAAAACCCTGACATAACCAACCTCAAAGCCAGTCTCATAGACTACAAAATCATCACAAAACAGCCGTTGCGGTGGCATGCAAACAAATCGCTGCAGCCGTAGCCACATTCAAAGACTCTTCGCCCCCCGGCTGGGCAATGCGGACCTGGTGCCGGGCCTTGGCCATCAGGCTGACGCTGACGCCCTGCCCTTCGTGCCCGAAGACCCACGCACACTTTTGGGGCAAATGACCCGCTTGCAGCAAAGCGTGCAAAAACGGCCCCTCGTGGGAGCTGGTGGTGAGCAAAGGCACCTGCAATGCCGCCACATCGGCCTCGCTGAGCGCCTCGACCAAGCGCAGGCCAAAATGCGCCCCCATGCCCGAGCGCAGCACCTTGGGTGACCACAAGGCCGCCGTGCCCTTGATGGCCAGCACTTGGCGGTAACCAAAAGCCGAGGCACAGCGCAAGATGGCCCCCACATTGCCCGCATCCTGCAAACGGTCCAGCACCACAGTGGACACATCTGGCAGCACCTCTTGGGCCGCCTGCCACGCCACCACAAAGCCCATGCGGGCCGGTGACTCCAGGCCACTCAGACTGGCAAACAAGGCATCGGGCACCACAAAGGTCTGATCGGTCAGCCCCAGCCATTCGTCGCCCTGCTCGGCTTGAAACGACTCGGTCAGCACCACCTGCAGTGGACGCACACCGCGCTGCAAGGCGGCGCGGCACAGGTGATCGCCTTCCAACCAGAACTGCCCCGCCTTGCGGTAAGCCGTGCTGTCCTGGGCCAAACGCCGCCAGGCTTTGAGCTGAGGGTTGTCCCGCGAGCTGATCGGTTTCATCGCACACTCCTGGCCACCGGGGCAAATGTCATTCGGTGGCAGGCCGCTGGGCCATGGGCTTGCAACGCAGCCAAATGCTGGGCTGTGCCATAGCCCTTGTGCTGGTCAAAACCATACAAGGGGTACTGCTGGTGCATCGCTTCGCACAAATGGTCGCGGTGCACTTTGGCCAAAATCGAAGCGGCCGAGATGGCGGGCACCAGCGCGTCGCCTTGGACGATGGCTTCAGCACGAATGGACAAGGTGGGCAAGCGGTTGCCGTCGACCAGCACCAACTTCGGGGGCAAACGCAAAGCCTCAACGGCCCGCTTCATGGCCAGCAAAGTGGCTTGCAAGATGTTGATTTGGTCAATTTCCTGCACGCTAGCCTCGGCAATCGCAAAACACAGGGCCCGCGCCCGGATCTCGTCAAACAGGGTTTCACGGCGTTTGGCCGTGAGTTTTTTGGAATCGTTCAGCCCGCGAATCGGGTTCAACTCGTCCAGGATCACAGCGGCGGCGACCACTGGGCCAGCCAAAGGTCCTCGCCCAGCCTCGTCCACACCTGCCGTCAAGCCGGAGACGTGAAATAGCAGGGCGGACTGCTCAGCGCGAGAGGACTTTTTCGAGGGCATGGGTCGAAAGCTGGGCGGTGTTTCGTTGCAAAGCCAGGTGCAATTGTTGAAATCGGTTCTGCAAGGCGTCCACCCGGTCAGGCGCGGACAACCAGGCCAGGCAAGCCTGAGCCAGGGCATCGGGTGAG
>CAJBLW010000263.1 GCA_903953985.1 uncultured Burkholderiales bacterium | reverse complement strand
GTCGGTCTCAGCGGTCCAGATGCGGCGCTGGCGCTGGCCATAGCCCAGCTGCACCAAGTTGCCATCGTTCAGGCGAATGCTCGGGATGCCCCGGTCGGCGGCTGCATCGATGATGCTGGCGGTGCTGGGGCCAATGCACAGGCTGTCCACCATTTGGGTCAGTTGGGCGATGTGCGCAGTGACATCAAAATCTTGGTCTGAAATGGCGGCCAGAATCAAATCGCGTGCACTGAGCAGGGCCTGACGGCTCACGGCTTCATGCCGGGTGCGGATGACGACCTTGTAAACCCCTCGGGGACCGGCTTCACGGGCTTTACCAAAGCCAGTTTGCATGCCGGCGCGGCTTTGCAACTCCAGCGCCACATGCTCCAGGATGTGGCCGGGCCAGGTACCTTCTGCCAGCCGCTTCAAAAAGCCACCACGTTCACCCACACTGCATCGGTGCTCGACCAGGCCGGGCAGCCAGGCCGCTAGCCGCTCGGCGAAGCCGGGCAGGGTGTTGGAGGGGCAGTCTTCCAAGTCGCCAATGTCGATCAGCGCTTCGATGACCGGCCGGTAAGTCCAGATGTTGGGGCCGCGCAAAGGGGTCATGCGCAGGAACTGAATGTGGTGGGGTGTGGGGTGTGCGCTCATGCTTGGGGGGTGCAGCGATAGAATCGGCGCTCGATCGCGGGGATGTCCAGCGTTTGGGCGGAAAGCTCAAGGTTCAACAGGGGCATGGCTTGGGCAGGCGGTGTCAACCGTGTTCGAAGTGTTTTTTTTCGTCGCGCCACTGGGGCTCGACGGGTTCTTTGGGGTTCAGCCTTCATGTCTTCAGTACTTTCTTCTGCATCTTGGCGTTCGGTTGTCCCGGACGAATGGCAAACAGAAGTGCAATCGAAGCTGCAACCCGATGAAAACGCTACAGCCTGGGTTTTGGTTGACTTGAACACGGCACTGAAGTTTCACAAAATCGCCTTGATTTTGACCGATCGGCGTATTCTCACGGCCAATTTGAATGAAAAAAACTGGGAAAGCTGGTCCTTGGCCGAAATCCAGCGATTGCGCCTGACGGACCATGCCGGGGTCGGTCAACTGGAATTGAGTGATGCGCAAGGCCGCCTGGCCGTGTGGCGCTTCACCTTGGGTCTGCAAGACGCGGTGTTTCGCTGGATGACGCAATTTGAAGCGCAGCAAAGCCAGCGCGCCCAAAGCCCGGGCAGTGTGCCCGCCGACCTCCAAGGGCGGCCTTTGCAATTGGCCCATGTCTCGGTGTGCCCAGTGTGCCAAGCCAGCCTGACCGAGGACGATGACGAGTGCCCTGTTTGCAGCCGTGAAGACCTGAACCCGCCGTCCACCTGGACCTTGCTCAAACTCTGGCGCTTTGCACAACCCTACAAGCGTTCTTTGCTGGTCGGGTTTTTGCTGACCTTGGCCTCGACCGCCGCCACACTGGTGCCGCCCTACCTGACCATGCCCTTGATGGACGAGGTGCTGATTCCTTACCAAAATGGGGCCGACATCGACCCAGGTCTGGTGTCCCTGTACCTGCTGGGTTTGTTTGCTTCGGGTTTGCTGGCCTGGGGCCTGGGTTGGGCCAAAACCTACATCCTGGCCTTGGTGTCCGAGCGCATTGGCTCCGATTTGCGCACCACCACTTACGAGCATTTGCTTAAGCTGTCGCTGGAGTATTTTGGTGGCCGACGCACCGGCGATCTGATCGCCCGCATCGGCAGTGAAACCGACCGCATCAACGTGTTCCTGTCGCTGCACCTGTTGGACTTTGCCACGGACGTGCTGATGATTCTGATGACGGCCGTTATCTTGTTTTACATCAACCCCACGTTGGCGCTGGTGACCTTGTTGCCGCTGCCCTTCATTGGCTGGTTGATCCATGTGGTGCGCGAAAGACTGCGCACCGGTTTTGAAAAAATCGACCGCGTCTGGGCCGAGGTGACCAACGTGCTGACCGACACCATTCCTGGCATCCGGGTGGTCAAAGCCTTTGCGCAAGAAGACCGCGAATCCCAGCGCTTCAAGGACGCCAACGCACACAACCTGCAGGTCAACGACCGGATCAACCGCGTTTGGTCGCTGTTCTCGCCCACGGTGACGCTGATGACCGAAATCGGCTTGCTGGTGGTTTGGGGTTTTGGCATCTGGCTGGTATCGGACGACCAAATCACCGTCGGTGTGTTGACCGCGTTTTTGGCCTACATCGGGCGCTTTTATAGCCGATTGGATGCCATGAGCCGCATCGTCTCGAACACCCAAAAAGCAGCTGCGGGGGCCAAGCGGATATTTGATATTTTGGACCATGTCTCCAGCGTGCCCGAGCCGCTCAAACCCGTGGCTTTGCCACCCCATGTCCAAGGCCATATCACGCTGCGCGATGCTGGCTTTCGCTATGGTAACCGGGCCGTGATCCGCCAACTCAACCTGGACATTCAGCCCGGCCAGATGATCGGTCTGGTGGGCCACAGCGGATCGGGCAAGAGCACGCTGGTCAATTTGATCTGCCGCTTTTATGACCTGAGCGAAGGGGCCATCGAGCTCGACGGCACCGACATCCGCCAGCTCAAAGTGGCCGACTACCGCCGTCAAATTGGTTTGGTGCTGCAAGAGCCGTTTTTGTTCTTCGGCACCATCGCCGACAACATCGCTTACGGCAAGCCTGAAGCCACCCGTGAAGAGATTGTGTCCGCAGCCCGCGCCGCGCATGCCCACGAGTTCATTTTGCGCATGCCCCAAGGCTACGACTCTCTGGTGGGCGAGCGCGGGCAGGGACTGTCGGGTGGTGAGCGCCAGCGCATCTCGATTGCGCGGGCCTTGCTCATCAACCCGCGCATCCTCATCCTGGACGAGGCCACTTCGGCCGTGGACACCGAGACCGAAAAAGAGATTCAAAAAGCGTTGGACAACCTGGTGCGTGGGCGCACGACGATTGCCATCGCGCACCGTTTGTCCACTTTGCGCAAGGCTGACCGTTTGGTGGTCATGGACAAAGGGGTGGTGGTTGAAGAGGGCACACACGACGCGCTCATGGAGGTCCAAGGCGCTTACTGGCGGCTGTACGAAGCTCAGCAGCGCCAGGCCGAAGCGGTGGCGGTGCTGGGCGGCAGCGACGACGACCAGAACAAGAAGGTGAGCGCATGAACCCGTTTGATTTGCAACGCGACGCCTTTGGCCGCTGGGTGCTGGTTATGGCCGATGGCACGCGCCACAGCCCGGTGACGGCGCTGCGCGCTTATCCGGTCTCGGCCCCGGACCAAGGCGCCGCCTTGATGGACGCCGACGGCCACGAGCTGCAATGGGTGCCCGACCTGTTGGCGCTGACACCCAACCTGCAGGCCACACTGCGCGAGGCTTTGGACGAGCGCGAATTTTTGCCAGAAATCCTGCGCTTGGACACGGTGAGCAGCCTGCTCACGCCCAGCACCTGGACGGTGCAGACCGATCGGGGCGCCACGCAATTCATGCTCAAAGGCGAGGAAGACATCCGCCGCCTGACCGGCACCGTGCTGCTGATCAACGACGCCAATGGCGTGCAGTACATGATTCGCGACCTGGCGGCCATGGACAAACACTCGCGCAAATTGCTGGACCGCTTTTTGTAGGTCGGACCTTCAGGTCCGACAGGGCATCTGCGGGAGCGCCACCCCGTTGGGGCTGAAGCCACCGACCTACCGAAACCCTCAAGCCCCGAAGAAGCCCTTGAGCTTGTCGGTCCAGGTTTCTCCGCTCGGCTGGTGTTTGCCACCGCCTTTGGTCAGAGACTCCTCAAATTCCTTGAGCAGTTTCTTCTGATGCTCGGTCAGCTTGACCGGGGTCTCCACGGTGATGTGGCAATACAGGTCGCCCGGGTAGCTGCCGCGCACGCCCTTGATGCCCTTGCCGCGCAAGCGGAACTGCTTGCCCGTCTGGGTGCCTTCGGGGATGTCGATCGCCGCTTTGCCGCCCAGCGTGGGCACCTCAATTTCACCGCCCAAAGCCGCTTTGGAAAAGCTGATGGGAACGGCGCAGTGCAAGTCGTCGCCATCGCGTTCAAAAATCGAATTTTTCTTCAGGCGAATCTCAATGAACAAATCGCCCGGGGGGCCGCCGTTGGTACCCGGTTCACCATTGCCCGCGCTGCGGATGCGCATGCCGTCGTCGATGCCGGCCGGAATTTTGACTTCCAGGGTTTTTTGTTTCTTGACCTTGCCCTGGCCTTGGCAGGTGACGCATGGTTCGGGGATGATCTTGCCGGTGCCGCGGCAGTGCGGGCAGGTTTGCTGCACACTGAAAAAGCCTTGGCGCATTTGCACTTGGCCTTGGCCTTGGC
>CAJBLW010000262.1 GCA_903953985.1 uncultured Burkholderiales bacterium | reverse complement strand
GTCCTCCTGCACCGTCAATGCTGGGGCTCCTGTAAAGCCTTCCTGGGCGAGAAAGGCCGCGCTGATTCCTGTCATTGCCCCCCAGCCAGAACCATCCTTGACCATGGTCGGGTAGTCGATGCACCGCATCATCTGGCTGCGTGGGCCGTGATACTCGGCAATCCCCATTGCCTCAAGTGTTTGCTGTGGGTCGAGTTGCAGGTTACGCGCACCCAGCGCCGCGCATGCAATCGTGTTCCAAGCGCCCGACGTGTGGTAGTCGCAAGCTGTGGCGTGCAACGCGATGCCGGCTCGAGTCGCGATTTCATAACCGATCACGATCTGCGTCAGGAATTCTTGGCCGTCCAATTGGTGCAATGCGTCGGCAAACGCCAGAACCGTCGGTAAGACAGCGACCCCGGCATGTCCTTTTGTCAGCACATGCCCATCATGCGCGTCAAGGCTGTCTATCGTCATTCCCCCGGCCAACGCCGAACCAGCGATGCTGGCACGGCGTCCGTCAAACAATATCCGCGCCTCTTGGTCGTGGCTTGCGAAATGCCGCACAGCGTGGCGCCGGATGATCTGGGAAAGCGGAGTCTGCGTGCCGCCCGCGGCGACACCCAACAGATCCAGTACACAGCGCCGGGCCTGGGCAACCACGTGTTCTGGCAAGTCCTGGTAGCGCAGTCGATGGATGAATTCGGTCAAATTCATGGGACAGGTCCTTTCCAGCGTTGGTTTTTCACTGGTCTGGACGCCGTCGCTTGGGGCTTTGGGTATGGATCAATGCCAAGACTCCAGCGGGTTGACGCGGTTACAGGAGACCTTGCTCTCGCAGAAAGCCGCGAGCCACGTCTTCGACTGATTTTTTGTCCACGTCAATAGAGGCGTTCATCCGGCTCACGTTAGCGTCATTTAGCTTAGATGCCAGTGCGTTGAGGGGGTCGGCAATCCGGGGATTTTTATCCAGTACTTCCTTGCGGATCACCGGTGTCAGCGCATAGGCCGGGAAGAAGCTCTTGTCGTCCTTGATCACCACAAAGTTGAAGGCAGGAATACGACCGTCGGTAGCGAACACCAGCGCTACATCGACCTGGCTGTCGCGCAGTGCCTGGTAGGTTAGCCCGCTGTCCATACGCTTGACGTTGTCACGCGCAAATTCGAAACCATAGGTTTCTTGTAGAGGCTTGAGTCCATCGGGCCGGGCATAGAACTCAGAGTTGCTGGCAAAACTTAACTTCCCATCGGCCTTGACTGCTTTGGCCAGGTCAGACAGTGTGGTTATGCCGCGCTTGGCGGCATCGTCACGGCGCATGGCAAGACCGTAAGTGTTATTGGCTGCGGACGGGTTCAACCACACGATGCCCTTGGCGGCGTCGAGTTCCTTGACCTTTTTGTAGGTGTCGGCCGCGCTGAACTTCTCGGACACCTTGTTGTAAGTGACCAAAGAGGTGCCGGTGTATTCCCAATAGACGTCGATCTGGCCATTCTCGTGTGCCGAGCGCAACGCGGCGCTGCCCATGCCTGCCTTGCGGTCGGGCTTGAATCCTTTTGCCTGGAGCAGTTGAACCGTCATCTCAGTCATCAGGATCTGCTCGGTGAAGGCTTTGCCGCCCACCACGATCGTGTTTTGAGCTTGGGCCAGAAGGGATGTCATGAGCGCACTGGCCAGGACAACGGTGGAAAGCAGGGTTCTATGTAGCATGCAATATCTCCTTAGTTTTACGAGTTGGGGAAAGGGTTTCATCATGTGCGCAGCGGCCGGTAGGGATTGACGCCACGCGGGATCAGCCAATATTGGATTTGGTAGAGCAACAAGTCCACTGTTACGGCAAGCAAGCAGGTGGTGATGGCACCTGCCAGCATCATGGCCGGCTCGTTGATGTCGATGCCTGTGAAGATGAGCTCACCCAGGCCCCCGCCGCCGATCAGGAAGGCCAGTGCGGCTGTGCCGGTCGCGTAGGTGATGGAAGTGCGAATGCCAGAGACGATCACATTGAGTGCGTTAGGAAACTCTACCCGCCAAAGAATCTGGGCATGGCGCATGCCAAGACCGCGAGCGGCGTCGAGCAGTTCGGGCGACACGTTTTGCAGTCCCACGCAAGTGTTGCGCACTATAGGCATCAGCGTGGCGATGGTCAGCCCGATCACAGCGGAGCCGGTACCCAATCCAAAAAAGAGCATTGCTATCGCCAACTTGGCCAGCGTGGGAACGGTTGTGCCGATATTGAGCAACTGCATCACGCCTTCTGAGTACCGGCGCATACCAGGGCGCGACAACCAGATACCCAGGGGCACGCCTAGGCCTATAGAAAAGAAGGCCACCAGGGCCACCAGCTTGACGTGTTGCCCCAGCAGGTATTGAACTTCGGAGCGGTATCCGAGCAACTGGCCACCAAATTCGGCAGCCTGCGCGCCTGTAACAAAAAAGCACAGAACCAGGCCCGCAACGGGGCCAGCTCTATGCCAACGCCAGTTCTCAGGGTGCCTAAGCATTGCGCTTACCTTGGTCGGACGAATTGTCACTGCTTGCCGATCCAGATGCTCGGCTGACCTCGAGGCTAATGGCTGCCTGGGTGACCATGCCGATCAGACGCCCCTCGAAATCCACGCAGGGTAGCCAAGAAACGGCAAGGCGCAGCATTTCAGACACCACGACACGCAGGTCGGTGTCCATTCGCACCGACGCCGGCCCGATAGCCCGTCCGTCTGCTGTAACGGCCACCACTAACCCTGCAACGTCCACCTGGATCGTACCGTGGCAACCATCGACGGCAACCGCTATTTGTTGGCCCATGGTGTACACCAACGGTATATGTATTTGCGACACGCGCTTACGTCGAAGTCGCTTGAGCGTTCGATCGGGGCCGACAAAGCCACTCACGAAGTCATTGGCAGGTGCGACCAGGATTTCATCCGGCGTTCCGGCCTGCTCGAGCCGTCCGGCGCGAAAGATCGCGATGCGGTCTGCCATCTTGACCGCCTCGTCGATGTCATGGCTCACC
>CAJBLW010000261.1 GCA_903953985.1 uncultured Burkholderiales bacterium | reverse complement strand
GGGCCACATCAGCAGCATCGCGCTGGACCTGGGCGGCCGTTTTGGCCAAGACCAGGCGCTGGGCTACCGCTTCAATGCGGCCTATGAAGATCTGAACCCCTACATCAAAAACACCGAAGGCCACCGCAACCTGATCGCCCTGGCCATGGACTGGCGCCTCACGCCCGACAGCCGCTTGGAGTGGGAAATCGAGCGCAGCGAACGCCAGCAAATGGGCGTGAACGCCTACAGCTTGCTGGGCGATACGCTGCCTGCACCGGTGGATGGCAAACGCAACATCACGCGCCAACCTTGGTCTGTACCCGGCGTGTTTGCAGGCACCACCGGCACCTTGCGCTTCAAGCAGAACTTGGACGGCGGCTGGTTGTGGAGCACGCAATACGGCGCGCAGCGCTTGCGCACCGATGACCGCCTGACCTTTGCCTACGGCTGCAGCGCCCAAGAACGCTGGGACCGCTTTTGCAACGATGGCGGCTTTGACCTGTACGACTACCGCAGCGACCACGAGCGCCGCAGCAGCGACGCACTGCAAACCGAACTGAGCGGCGCCATGCAGCTGGCCGGTCTGCAACACCAGCTGGGCCTGAGCCTGATGCGCAGCCGAATGCTGGACCACCCCTCTGCCATGCAGGCCTACAACTGGGCGGGCACGGGCAACATCAACGGCAGCTTCGACAGCCCTGAAGCCCAGCCCACACCGGGTGAGTTGAACACCCAGCGCAGCGAATACACCACCGAAATCGCACTTCGCGACCGCATCGCGTTGAGCAAGCAAACCGCCCTGTGGCTGGGCTGGCGTCACACGCGTCTTAACCGCGCCAGCGAGCGCACCGATGGCAGCCAAGCCGTGCAGGACGAGCGCAGCTTCAACACACCCTGGCTGGCCCTGACGCACCAGATCACTCCCGCCTACCTGGTCTATGGCAGCTACGGCGAAGGCCTTGAAACCGATGTCGCGCCCAACCGCAGCCGCTACACCAACGCCGGTCAAGCCCTGCCCGCGTTACGCAGCGAGCAGTTTGAGATCGGCGTCAAAGGCCAATGGGCCCGCACGCGATGGCAAGCGAGCTGGTTTGACATCACCCGCCCCGTAGCGGGCGACGAAGGCGCTTGCGACGAAGCCAACACATGCACCCGAAAAATCGACGGGCAAGCCCGCCACCGGGGACTGGAGTTGTCGGCTGGCCTCACTCAAGCGCAATGGCAATGGGACCTCGCCACCACCTGGACAGATGCCAAGCGTCAAGAAGCTGCGATTGACCCCAGCATCAATGGCCAACGCGCCCTGAACGTGCCGCGCATGAGCTTGCGTGCCATGGCGCAATACCGCTTCGCAGACACCCCCGGCCTGCGCAGCATCTTGCGACTGAACCACGAAGGCACGCGCCGCGTGACCGAGGATGGCGCCATCCAACTGCCCGCTTGGACCACGCTCGATCTGGCCACACATTACGACACGCGCATCCAGGGCACGCGCGCGCAGTGGACACTGGCCATCGACAACCTGGCCGACCGCCGTTACTGGCGCGAGTCACCCAAGCAATATGGCCACTACTACCTGTACCCCGGTGCACCCCGAACGCTGCGTTTGGGCATCAAGGCCAGCTTCTGAAACCAAGGCTGCAAGATTTTCAATAAATCTACAGCCCCTCTCAAAACAGGCTAAAAATCGCCCTATAATCCAAAGTTGTTCCTCAATAGCTCAGTCGGTAGAGCGCCGGACTGTTAATCCGTAGGTCCCTGGTTCGAGCCCAGGTTGAGGAGCCATATTTTTGTTATATAAATTAAGGAGTTACGTGTCAACGTAACTCCTTTTTTATTGGCTGCCTTTTTCATAAATTGGCGCCTAGCGGGCGCGCCTCAAATTCAACACTGTGGAGTCAGACAAAGCCTGTATGGTGGCGCATCGCAGTTGCACGGATTTACCGGCGATGCCCAAATAATCGAACAAATGGCTGATTCGAGGAATGGATATGACCTATGACGCGAAGAAAGCTGCACCGTTAAATGTCTAAAGAATTGGGGGAATGCCACGCGTTGCGGGCCACCTGGGTTTTTTGTTCAGTTCAGGTGCAATAAATCGTCACCAATTTCATGCATTTTCTCCTCGAGCAATCGCGTCATCCGTGCCACTTGCTCCCTATAGGCCGGTTCGTGATAGCAGTTGAATAGCTCGAGCGGGTCTTCCTCGCAGTCAAAAAGTTCCCACTCAGGCGCCTGCCCACCGGGCAATGTGCCGGGGAGTCCCATCCCTTGGTTGTACCAGTAGATCAGCTTGTAGCGCTGGTCGCGGATGCCATAGTGGGCGTAGGCGTTGTGGTGCTCGTCCTGGTGCATCCAATAGCGATGGTAGGCGACGACGGGCCAGTCGGGCGGGGTTTGCCCTTGCAGCAGGGGGCGGATGCTACGGCCTTGCATGTAGCTGGGCACGGACACACCGGCCAGGTCAAGGAATGTGGGCGCAAAGTCGACGTTCGAGATCAGTGTGTTGCACACCGATCCGGGCTGGATCTGGCTTGGCAAGCGAACCACAAAAGGCATCTGGAACGATTCCTCGTACATGAAGCGTTTGTCGAACCAGCCATGTTCACCCAGGAAGAAGCC
>CAJBLW010000260.1 GCA_903953985.1 uncultured Burkholderiales bacterium | reverse complement strand
CGAACTGGATGGTCCCCGGCGCGGGCTGTGGAAGGATTTCGCCGATGACGATGGCGGCGACCTGATCGCAGCCTGGGCCAAGTCACGGGGGCTGTCGACGCAGCAGGACTTTCCGCGCATCGCCGATGAAATCCGGCAGTGGCTCGGCTTTGCGCCGCCCGTGGACCATGGGGTCAGGCGCGAGATGCGAACGGTCCCGATGGATGAACTCGGCCCCTACACAGCCAAGTGGGACTATGTCGGGCTCGATGGCGAACTGATTGCCTGTGTCTACCGCTACGACCCTCCGACCGGCAAAGAGTTCAGGCCGTGGGATGTGCGCGCACGGATGTGGCGTGCCCCCGATCCGCGCCCGCTTTACAACCTGCCAGCGTTGCAGACGGCTCGCACCGTGATCCTGGTCGAGGGCGAAAAGTGTGCCGACGCCCTGATTGGCGCAGGCATCGTGGCCACCACTGCCATGAACGGTGCCAAAGCACCTGTGGACAAGACCGACTGGTCTGCGCTCAAGAACAAAGATGTGCTGATCTGGCCCGACCGCGATGCGCCGGGCTGGGACTACGCTGAGAGCGCTGCACGCGCCTGCGCAGCCGTGGGCTGCCAGTCTGTGTCCATCCTCGTGCCGCCTGCTGACAAGCCGCTCAAGTGGGACGCCGCCGACGCAGCGCAGGAAGACTTTGATTGCGCCGCCTTCATCGCGCAGGCCGAGCGCCGGGTGGTCAAAGCGGCAGCGCCCATGGTGCCGACCTTCACGCTGGGCGCATTGCTCGACGATGACTCGCCACTGCCTGAAGATTTGATCGAGCCGCGCGTGCTGACACCGGGCGGCTTACTGGTGTTTGGCGGTGCGCCCAAGGTCGGCAAAAGCGACTTTCTGCTGGCCTGGCTCACCCATATGGCCGCCGGTGCATCGTTTTTGGGGATGAGGCCACCCCGGCCACTGCGGGTGTTCTACCTGCAAGCCGAGGTCCAGTACCACTACCTGCGCGAGCGGGTGAAAGGTATTCGCCTCTCGCCAGAACACCTGATTCTGGCGCGTACCAATTTCATGGCCACGCCGCAACTGCGCCTGATCCTGGACGACGACGGGCTGGCGCAGGTCATCCCGGCCATGGTGGCTGCCTTCAACGGCCTGACCCCAGACATCATCGTGATCGACCCGATCCGCAACGTCTTCGACGGGGGCGATGCAGGCGGCGAGAACGACAACGGCGCGATGCTGTACTTCTTGTCGCAGCGCGTGGAGCGCATTCGCCAGGCGGTTAACCCCGAGGCAGGCGTGATCCTGGCGCACCACACCAAAAAGCTGGGCAAGCGCCAGTTTGAGGAAGACCCGTTTCAGGCCT
Source organism: uncultured Burkholderiales bacterium (assembly GCA_903953985.1). Classification (GTDB taxonomy): domain Bacteria; phylum Pseudomonadota; class Gammaproteobacteria; order Burkholderiales; family Burkholderiaceae_C; genus Limnohabitans_A. The sequence goes on along the minus strand of CAJBLW010000260.1, from coordinate 464 downwards.
TGGCGGGTGCGGGCAGCCTGCGCGGTTACTACTCGTCCGGGATGCTGCTGTTTCGCCCCGATGAGGCGCAATCCACCCGACACCTGATCTACGAGCTGCGCAACGGCCCGGCCATTGAGACCAAGTTCGTCGACAAGATGGACGGCCAGTGGCACGAGGTCGATGTCAATGACAGGCTGGTGCTCAAAGAGTACGGCGAGCGGCTCGATGCTGAGCGCAGGCGAAAGCGCGATGCGATTTTGCAGATCCTCTTTGAGGAAGCATCGCAGGGTCGCTGCTACACCGCCAACCAACTGGCCGAGTCCTTTGAGGGCAAGGCCGGTCTTGGCGGCGAGCGCACGATCCGCGAGCGGATCTCAGCCCTTTCCACGCAGGGCTACATCAAGTTTTTCCGCAACAGCACGGACTACGGACTGCCCTCGATTGGGCGCTCCAAGTTTGGCTACCTGTGCGTCGAAGGCATG
>CAJBLW010000259.1 GCA_903953985.1 uncultured Burkholderiales bacterium | reverse complement strand
TATGCCGATGGCGATGCCAGACGGTTGCTCAACACCTTGGAGACGCTGGCCATGGCGGCCCAACAAGAAAGTATCGACCCGGTCACCGACGCTTGGCTGATGCGGGTGTTGGGCGAGCGAATGCGCCGTTACGACAAAGGCGGCGAGCAGTTCTACGACACCATCAGCGCGCTGCACAAATCGGTGCGAGGCTCGGACCCGGATGCTGCGTTGTATTGGTTCGTGCGCATGCTCGACGGGGGTGCGGACCCGCGTTACATGGCCAGGCGATTGATTCGCATGGCCAGTGAGGACATTGGTCTGGCCGATCCGCGTGCGCTGCGCATGGCGCTGGATGCTGCCGACGTTTACGAAAGACTGGGCAGTCCCGAGGGCGAGTTGACGTTGGCGCAGTGTGTGATTTATCTGGCGGTGGCCCCCAAATCGAATGCGGCCTACAAGGCGTTCAAAGAAGCCAAGGCGTGGGTCAAAAAAGACGGCACCCGTCCGGTGCCCATGCATTTGCGCAACGCGCCCACACAGCTCATGAAACAGCTGGATTACGGCAAGGGATACCGCTATGCGCATGACGAAGAAGACGGCTTTGCGGCGGGTGAGCGTTACTTGCCTGAGGGCATGGCTGATCCTGGGTTTTACAAACCAGTTCGCAGAGGTCTAGAAATCAAAATCGCCGACAAACTGGAAGAACTGAGAAAGAAAAATTCGGCCAAAGGGTAAGTCCCGACAGCAATGAGTACCGACGGTAACCTTTCTTTCACTACAATCCCGCCACCCCGCCCGGTATCGCATGAATCTGGCGGGGTTTTTGCTAGTGGTTTGGTGCGCCCACAAGGTGCTGCCCGATCTGAAAACAACAACCGACGCTAAGAGCTGTTAAGCGCAGTTCAAAACACGGAGAAATCAATGGACGTCTTTCTGCAACAGGTCATCAACGGCCTGGTCATGGGCAGCATGTACGCCTTGGTGGCCTTGGGCTACACCATGGTGTACGGCATCATCAACCTGATCAACTTTGCGCACGGAGAAGTGCTGATGGTGGGCGCTTTGACGAGCTGGTCTGCCATTGGCATGATGCAGGGTGCCATGCCCGGTGCCCCGGGTTGGGTCATCCTGATTCTGGCGACTTTGATTGCTTGTGTGGTGGCGGTGGTCCTGAACTTTTCCATTGAAAAGATCGCCTATCGACCTTTGCGCAACAGCCCCAAGCTGGCTCCCTTGATCACGGCGATTGGCATGAGCATCTTGCTGCAGACCCTGGCCATGATCATCTGGAAGCCCAACTACAAGGCTTACCCCACATTGCTGTCGAGCACGCCCATCAACATGGGGGGCGTGGTCATCACGCCCACACAAATCATGATTTTGGGCGTTACGGCCGTGTCGTTGGCGGTCTTGATGTGGTTGGTCAACTACACCCGCTTGGGCCGCGCCATGCGTGCCACATCCGAGAACCCCCGCGTGGCCGCCTTGATGGGCGTCAAGCCCGACATGGTCATCTCGGCTACCTTCGTGATCGGAGCCGTGTTGGCCGCCATTGCCGGTGTGATGTATGCGTCCAACTACGGCACGGCGCAACACGCGATGGGCTTCTTGCCTGGCCTCAAGGCCTTTACGGCTGCTGTGTTTGGCGGCATTGGCAACCTGGCAGGAGCCGTCATTGGCGGCATCTTGCTTGGCCTGATTGAAGCCATTGGCTCGGGCTACATCGGTTACCTGACCGGTGGCGTTTTGGGCAGCCATTACACCGACATTTTTGCGTTCATTGTCTTGATCATCGTGTTGACCCTGCGCCCCTCGGGCCTCATGGGTGAACGTGTGGCCGACCGCGCTTGATGGAGGTGAACATGAAAAACAACAAGACACTTCAGTACATCCTGATCGGCGCAGCGCTCATCGCCTTGCCCCTGATCCTGCAAATGTTTGGCAACGCCTGGGTGCGCATTGCCGACATGGCTTTGCTCTACATCCTGCTGGCCATTGGCCTGAACATTGTCGTGGGCTACGCGGGTCTGCTTGACCTGGGTTACGTGGCTTTCTTCGCGGTGGGGGCTTACATGTACGGCTTGCTGTCGTCACCGCATCTGACCAACACCTTTGCGTGGATCGCTGCCGCCTACCCTACGGGCATGCACATGCCCATTTGGCTGATTTTGCCTGTGGCTGCCGCATTGGCGGGATTGTTTGGCATGCTGCTGGGGGCGCCCACACTCAAGTTGCGTGGCGACTATTTGGCCATCGTGACCTTGGGTTTTGGTGAAATCATCCGTGTGTTCATGAACAACCTGGACCACCCGGTCAACATCACCAACGGCCCTAAGGGCTTGTCCCAGATCGATCCCATTTCGATCTTTGGCGTGAACCTGGGGCAAAAACTGATGATTGGCGACTTCGAAATCGCCTCGGTCTCGCTTTACTACTACCTGTTCCTGAGTCTGGTGCTGGTGACCATTGTTGTTTCGCATCGCTTGGAGGTGTCCCGCTTTGGCCGCGCCTGGATGGCGATTCGTGAAGACGAAATCGCCGCCAAGGCCATGGGCCTGAACACCCGCAACCTGAAGCTGCTGGCTTTTGGCATGGGCGCCACTATTGGTGGTGTCTCGGGTGCGATGTTTGCCGG
>CAJBLW010000258.1 GCA_903953985.1 uncultured Burkholderiales bacterium | reverse complement strand
CGTCCAAGGCTTTGAGCACCTCGCGCGGGTTGGTGAAGCTGCGGGTGGGCAAGCCTTCTCGCAACAGTGCTTTTTCAAGCACGAAGCGGATGGATTGGTCATCGTCTACGATCCAGATCGGCTTCATCAAAGTGGCACTTTCTGTGGTCAAACTGGTGTGCTTCAAGGCAGGGGAATCAGGATCTTGAAGTCCGTACGGCCAGGCTCACTGTCACACTCGATCAGGCCATGGTGTTGCTGCACAAAGGTTTGCGCCAATGTGAGCCCCAGGCCAGAACCGCCTTCGCGCCCCGAAATCAAAGGGAAGAAAATGCGGTCTTTGATCGAGTCTGGAACACCAGGCCCGTTGTCCATCACATGCAATTCCAATGCCAGGCGATAACGCTGTTTGCCAAATGTGACTTGCCTCAAGACCCGGGTCTTAAGCATGATCTGAGCATCGCCTTGCGCCACGCGCTCTTGCAGCGCCTGCGCCGCATTGTGCGCAATATTGAGCACGGCCTGGATGAGCTGCTCGCGGTCGCCGCGAAACTCGGGAATCGAGATGTCGTAATCGCGAACCACCTTCAGTCCCCGCGGGAACTCGGCCAAGATCAGGGCTCGCACGCGCTCGCACACCTCGTGGATGTTCACATCGCCCACCACATGAGGCCTGCGGTGCGGGGCCAGCAAGCGATCCACCAGCGTCTGCAGTCGGTCGGCCTCGTGGATGATGACTTGCGTGTACTCGGTCAGCTCCTTGTCTTGGAGCTCCATTTCAAGCAACTGTGCCGAACCCCGAATGCCACCCAGCGGATTCTTGATCTCATGCGCCAGGTTTCGGATCAGCTCCTTGTTGGCTTGGGCCTGGTCGAGCAGGCGCTCCTCGCGCTCTTGCCGGGTTTGCTGCTCCACCGGGAGCAGTTCCACGATCACTTCGTCGGGCAAATCGGTCAACGCCACGATCACGTGCACGGGCAAAGGCTCGTCGTGGTGCGGTCGGCGCAGTTGGGCTTCATAGCGCAGCGCGGCAAACTCGTTGGACTGGGCCCCGGACAAAGCCATGATCAGGGGCTGCGGGTCTACAAAATAGTCGGGCAAGTGCGTGTCGTACAGGGTGCGCCGGGACAAGCCCAAGGCATCTTCGAGCGCGGCGTTGACAAAGCGCACATGACCTTGGCCTTGCATCACAGCCACGGGCGTAGCCAGCAGGTCAAAGGCCTGGAATCGATTGGGTTTGTTCATGGTGTGCGGCGGCTGGCCTGCGCAGTGCGGCGCACCAGTTCGCGTTGCAAGCTGTCGATGTCGCGTTCGGTCCGCTCAATGGCCGCCTTCATCTCGGCCACACGGTCCAGGTATTTCTGGTGGTTTCGGGTTTCGGCGGCCCACTTCTCTGGCTCGCCAAGGTTATAGCTTTGCACCAACTGCACCAACTGCGCACGGGCCTTGTCCAACTCCTGCGTCAGGATGGTGCGCGCTTGCGCATCGCGCTCGCTCTGCTGCACATCCGGGGTGCGGGCAGCCACTGCCGCGGTACTGGGCGTGCCAGCCGAGGGAGGTCCAGCGGCACCGGGATCGGGCCTGGTGCTGCGGGCCGGCACGGCAGTGGGAGCAGCAAGTGAAGGTGCTGGGCGGGTGCCGTTGATCACGGTGATGGCCTGCGGGGCCAAGGGTTCACACAATCCAGGCTCACGTGGGGCATTGGTGTACTCCTGGCCACATCGATAAACAGATTGCTGGGCTTGTGCAGCCATGCCTGCGCTGAGCAAAAGCAAAAAAAGGACGGCCGAGGCCGTCCTTTCAGGGCATTGCACAAGTGGGTGTGCAATGGTGGTCATGGTGCTTAGAGCGAGTAATACATGTCGTATTCAACCGGCGACACTTCGACGCGGCTGCGGTTGACTTCTTGCATCTTCAATTCGATGTAAGCGTCGATCCACGAGTCGGTGAACACGCCACCCTTGGTCAGGAAAGCGCGGTCGGCGTTCAGGCAGTCCAAAGCCTGGTCCAAGCTGGAGCACACAGTCGGCACCAATTTGTCTTCTTCTGGCGGCAAGTGGTACAGGTCTTTGGTGGCAGCTTCGCCGGGATGGATCTTGTTTTCGATACCGTCCAAGCCCGCCATCAACAAGGCTGCGAAGCCGAGATAGGGGTTGCACAACGGATCTGGGAAGCGGGCTTCGACACGGCGGCCCTTGTCGCTGGCGACGTTGGGGATGCGGATCGAAGCCGAGCGGTTTTTGGCCGAGTAGGCCAGCTTGACCGGGGCTTCATAGTGAGGAACCAGGCGCTTGTAGCTGTTGGTGCCGGGGTTGGTGATCGCATTGAGGGCACGGGCGTGCTTGATGATGCCGCCGATGTAAAACAAAGCGAATTCAGACAAACCAGCATAGCCATTGCCTGCGAACAGGTTTTTGCCGTCTTTCCAGATGGACTGGTGCACGTGCATGCCGGAGCCGTTGTCGCCCGCGTAGGGCTTGGGCATGAAGGTGGCGGTTTTACCGTAAGCGTTGGCCACGTTGTGGATCACGTACTTTTGCAGCAATGTCCAGTCGGCGCGCTCGACCAAGGTCGAAAAACGTGTGCCGATTTCGCACTGACCCGCGCCAGCGACTTCGTGGTGATGAACTTCGACCGGGATGCCCACGGACTCGAGGATCAGCGACATCTCACTGCGCATGTCGTGAGTGCTGTCGACGGGAGGCACTGGGAAGTAGCCACCTTTGACGCGGTTGCGGTGACCGCTGTTGCCGCCTTCGATTTTGGTACCGCTGTTCCAAGGAGCTTCGCCTTCGTCGATGGCGTAGAAGGTATTGTTCGGCTCAGTGCTCCAACGCACTTCGTCAAACAAGAAGAATTCTGGCTCGGGACCGAAGTAGGCGGTGTCGCCCAGGCCCGATTGCTTGAGGTAAGTCTCAGCGCGCTTGGCGATCGAACGAGGATCACGCTCGTAGGCTTTGCCATCTGTCGGTTCGATCACGTCGCTAATCATGACCAAGGTGACTTCTTCGAAGAAGGGGTCAATGATGGCGCTGTTGGGATCGGGGATCAACAACATGTCCGAAGCTTCAATGCCTTTCCAACCCGCAATCGAGGAGCCGTCAAACGCTTGACCGTCTTCGAACTTGCTTTCGTCAAACTGCGACACGGGCGCAGTGATGTGCTGCCATTTGCCACGGGTATCGGTGAAACGGAAGTCAACAAACTTGACTTCGTTCTCTTTCACCATCTTCATCACGTCTGCGACGGTCTTGGCCATCAAATTCTCCTGAATGGAAAGGGGTTAAAAAGCTTGCTCACAGGTCTTGCAGTTTCTGTGCCAACTAGGCCATGACCACGCCACCGAACAACCCATGATTGTGCCCTGAGCAGCCATGAATGGGACTTGGCTCTGCATAAAAAAAGAGGCTCTCGTGGTCATCACCCAAGATGCAACGCCTACTGGCTGAAACCCGAGGGAGATGGACTGGACTTGCAGGCCAGTTGGCCACCTTAAATTGCACCACAATGGTGCAATTTTGCATTATTTTGGTGCAATCTGATTCATCGCACCAATTCGGGGCCATATTCGAGCGTGAAAGCCTTCAGGCCTTCCCGCAAGCTGAGGTAGGCCGCATCCGCGTTGGCGGGTTCGCCTTTAACGCCCAGTTCAATGTGACGGCCCCATTGCGGGTGGTCCACACTGGGAAGACTGAATACCTTCACGCCCGGGTGCGCAGCCTCGATGGTCTCCATGAGCGGGGTCAAGGTGGCTTCCATTGCGCCCAAAACGATCACCGACTTTTCAACATAAGCGTGTTGGCGGAAATAGGCGCCGTACTGAGCGTCCAGCACCGATGCGATCATGGGCCAGGCCATGATAGGAAACCCCGGTACAAAGTGCACTGCACCGCCACCCTGGCCACGACAACTGAAACCGGGAATTTTGTTGTACGGGTTGAGAATGATGTCTGCCCCCGCTGGGAAGGTGCCCATATTCAGGCGGTGAATATTGTCTGGCCGGTCTGGCTCGTAAGCCACGCCTTGCTCTTTGGCTGTGTCTTGCATGCGCTCTTGAATCAAGCGCTTGGCCTCGGGGTGCAAGACCAGCGGCACACCCAACGCTTTGCCCGCGCATTGGCGGGTGTGGTCATCGGGCGTGGCGCCAATACCGCCGCAGCTGAAAACGACGTCGGCCGACGCCAAAGCGCGCTGCAAGGTGGCCGTGATGCGCTCAGGTGAGTCGCCAACGTACTCGGCCCAACTCAAGCTCAGGCCGCGCTCATTCATCAATTCGATGACTTTGGGCATGTGTTTGTCCTGGCGCTTACCGGACATGATTTCGTCGCCAATGATGATCAGGCCAAAGGTGGGGGTCATGGGATAACTCATGGGGTCAAGTGAAAGGAACAGTTCGGCATCAGGGTTTCAGGCGCGGCACAACGTCGGTGATGCCATCGATCGGGCCCGGCTCGCCTTCCCCCAGACGGGCTGGGGAATGCGGCGAAACGCCCGCCACTGCAGGCGCAGCGGGCAAGACCTCGTCCACGGCCGCTTGCCGGGGCTCGTCCCGCAGGGCCTGCAAGGCGGCCAAGCCGAAATGCGCGAACCACAGCGAAGAAAATGCAAACACCAGGGTGTAAATCCAGATGGCCACGGGCACCAAAATCACAAATGCCGCTGCAAACAAGGCCCCCGAGGCCCACACCAGGCTGGGCGCAGCGCCCATGAGGCCAGTCACCACGCCCATGCCCAAAAAGCTCATGCGGTGGCGCGCCATGAGGGTGTGGCGCTCATCGGCACTGGCAAATTCGGCCAGCACGTCAAAGGCCATGACTCGGTAGGTCAGCCAGCCCCAGATGAACGCGGGCAGCACCAAGGCCAGTGGGGGCACCAGCCACATGGGCAAAGTCAGCACCAGCGCCCCCAAGGCCAGCACCAGCGAGAAAAAGGTCCACCCCAAACTCAAAAGCAAGCTGCCGCCGTGCTTGCGCTGCAAACCGGCAAAACGCCGCTCGGCCACCATGCGCGTGAGAGATGGGGTCATCATGAACGACACTGCCAGCAAGGACGCCACCACCACCAAGGGCGTGAAAGCAAAAATCACCAGCAGGGGGGCCACCACGGTTTTGAGGTTGCCCAATCCCACGCCTTCGAACCAGCGCCAAACCGTGTCCAACCAGGCGCTGGCATCGAGCCAGCCACGCACAAAGGTGAGGGCCGTATCCCAATACAAGTACCCCAGCAACCACGACAGGGCCACGATCAAGACCAAGGGCAAGACCGACAAGCCAATAACCCGGGGGTACAGGCAATAAACGGCCGCGCGCCAAAAGGAATCGATCAGGAGTTTCATGAGGGAAAGCTTAACTCAAGCCAACCCTTCAAGCCCGCCCGAACAGCCGCAGCACACCCAGCCACTGCTGCGCCCAAAAGCCCTGACCGTAATCGCGGCCTTTTTCTACCTGATCACGGATGCCGGTCGGGTCGTAGCGAATCGTGAAATCGGCGGTGCCAAACAGCATGTCCCACCACGGCAGGAGCACGCCGTAGTTGCATCCGCCCAGGTGTCGCTGGCCTTGGCGCTCGGTCTCGTGGCCAATGCCGATGCTGTGGTGCCGACGGTGAAAACGCGGGCTGACCCACAGCCGCTCACCGATGCGGCCAAACCAGATGCGCAAGTTGGCGTGCTGGAAGTTCTCGCTCAACTGGCCCAGCGCCACCAGGGCCACAAACTGCCCCGGCCCCACCCCGACCACCACCGCCACCACCGACAGGGCCAAACTGGTCAGCACATCGTCGAGCAGGTGGTTGCGGTTGTCCGACCACATGGTCATCTGGCGCTGAGAATGGTGCAGGCTGTGCAGGGCCCACCAACGCGGCAGCTGGTGCTGGCCCCGGTGCAGCCAGTAGTTCACAAAATCAAACACCACCAGGTAAATCAAAAAGCTGACCCAGGCCACATCGCTGACGCCGGGCCAGATCTGGTCGAGGTGCCAAGTGGGGGTACCCAGGCCACGCAAGCTGCCCCAGGCTTGTTCAAAGAGCCAGTCAAAGGAAAAGAACATGGCCAGCTTGAACAGGCCCAGGCGCTGGATCAGGGTGTACATCACGTCAACCCGCACTGCCCGAGGGTCGTCCAAGGGTTCGGCCGGCCAGCGCCGTTGCATGGGGCCAAAAACGGTGAGCAAAACCGCGATTTGCAGCAGACCCATCACCAGCCAACCTGTGCCTTCGTAGGCTTTTTCCAACAATTGGGACAGACCCAAGGCAAACACCAGATGCTGCACCACGGCCTCGAACAGGCTTTGCTGCAACCAAGAAAAGGCGTCGATCAGGCTGTCCATGGTGGATCAGGGCCTAGCAGAAGGCTGGGTCACGGTTTGTGGGTTGGGCTGCGCCAGCTGCAGGGGCTGCTGGCGTACCCAGTCGCGGTATTGGGGGTGCTCGCGCAAGGTGGCGAAGCACAGGCCTCGGGCCTTCAGGCCCACGATCAAAGGCTCCAGCACGGCCGGGGCCCACGGTTCCTGGCGCGACCAAATGCCCAGGTGCGCCATGAGGATGTCGCCGGGCTGGATGTTCTTCAGGGCTTTTTGCAGCAAATGGGCGTTGCTGTAGCGCTCGCTGGGCAACTCGTCGCCCAAAAAGCCTGCATCCGCCCAACCCACATGCGCAAAACCACATTGCCGGGTGGCTTGCAGCAGCCGGGCCGAGGTTTTGCCACCGGGCGCTCGAAACAACGGCAAAGGCGTTTGTCCGGTCAGGGCTTGCAAACGGTTGGCGGCTTGGCGCAAGTTGTCGCAGTACTGCTGGGTGCTCCACTGCAAATTTTGCCCGGCCTGCTGCCCCGCACTCGGGCGGATGCGAAAGCGCACATCACTCGGGCCATCGAGGTCAGCGCGCCAATAAGCGTGGTCCCAGGTGTGCGAGGCAAAGGCATGGCCTTCGGCCCCCCTCGCACGCCACCAGTCGGCCCAGTGTTCACCCAGGGAGCCATCGCCTTGCTGGGTTTTTTCATGCGCTGCAAAAAAAGTGACCTTCACCTTGTGGCGCTGCAACACTTGGGCAATCAGCGGGGCTGTGCCCATGTGGCCAGTGTCGAAAGTCAGGTAGACCGGGCGGGTGCAGGCTGCAGGCTCCGCCGAAGTTTGGGCCAGAACCTGTGTGGGGCCAATGGCCAGGACGCACAAGGCCAGCCAAGCCAAAGGGCCATTTTTGGGAGGATTGGCATCAGTTGCGCGGCGCATGGTCCAAGGTCCAAACCCCATGAGGCGACTTGCCCACCGGCACTTGCCGCAGCAACTTTTGCGAGGCGATGTCAACCACGCTCAACTTGCGTGACCAACGCGAAGCCACCAAAATCAGCTTGCCATCTGCGGTGATGTCCATGCAGTCTGGACCTGAAGGGCCGGGCAGTTGCGCCACCACTTTCCAGTCGATGAAGTCAATTTGGCTGATGGTGTTGGCCACGCGGTTGCTGACAAACACATGGCGTTTGTCACCCAGCGCCCGAAAGGCATGCGCCCCTTTGCCCGTGGGAATTTTCTTGAAGAATCTGGGCTTGGGCCCACTGATGTCATAGACCTCCACCCCATCACCACCGGTCAGGCCCACCAAAAGGTATTTGTCGTCAGGCGTACCGTACACATCGGCTGGCACCGCACCGACTGGGGTGCGCGTGCTCAATGTTTGGGTGTTCAGGTCAATCGAGACGATTTCGTCGCTGTCCTGCATCGAGGCCCATACGGTCTGGCTGCGGCTGTCGATCCACAAATGGCTGGGCGTTTTGCCGGTGGCAATGCGTTTGGACAAATGCGCGTTTTGGCCGTCCCACCGGTAAATGTCCACATGATTCAAACGGTTGGCAGCCGTCACAAACCACTTCATGTCGGGCGAAACTCGCAAATGATAGGGGTCCAGAATGCCTGTCACTGTGCGCTGGACTTGCGCGGTGCGGGGGTCGATGAAGGTCAGGGAATCGCTCATGGCGTTGGCCACAATCAGCGATTTTTCGTCCGGCGACAAATACAAGTGGTGCGGCTCTTTGCCGGTCGGGATGCGTTTTTTCTCGGTCCAGGTGGTCGGATCGATCACACTCACGTTGCCCTCGAGCGAATTGAGGACAAAAACAGGTGCGGGCGGCTTGGCAAGCACGGTGCAGGCCAAACCCACCCCAAAAAACAAGAACAAAATTCTGGAAAATACACTAAAACGGATCACGTAGGGCTTTCTAAATCGCGCTCAAGTGTAAACGGCCCACCCTCAGGACTTCAGATGCAGACGGACTGCTTTCAAAAAATAAAGATTCACGGTGTCGGGCTTGAAACCCTGAGCATCGCCCCACCCGCCGGCGCCGGTGGCCCGACCCTGGTTTTTTTACACGAAGGCCTGGGCAGCGTGCGCATGTGGCGCGACTGGCCGACACGCCTGTGCGCACAACTCGGTTGCGCAGGCCTGGTGTACTCGCGCCAAGGCTACGGCCAATCCGACCCCGTGCCCGATGTACGCGGCCCCTCTGGCCAGACAGATGGGCGCCGGCATGGGCGCTTACTGCCCGACTACATGCACCGCGAAGCCTTCGAGGTCTTGCCCACCTTGTTGCGGGCTTTTGGCATCAAACGACCTGTGTTGCTTGGGCACTCGGACGGAGGCACCATCGCTTTGTTGCACGCCAGTCGCTCTGAGGTCAGTGGCTGCATCGTCATGGCGCCCCACGTCATGATGGAGCCCATCTCCCTTCAGGCCATCCAGCGAGCCCGCCAGGCCTTTGAGGAAGGCGCATTGCGCGAGCGCTTGGCCGCTTACCACGCCGATGTGGACTGCGCTTTTTGGCAATGGAACGAGGTGTGGTTGAGTCCGGCTTTTGCCAGTTTTGACATCCGCGCCGACTTGCCTGGCATCCAAGCGCCGCTGCTGGCCATTCAGGGCGTGGACGACCCCTACGGCACCCTGGCCCAGATCGAGGACATCGCCCAAGCCGTGCCGCACACCCGTTTGCTCACCCTGGCCGCCTGCGGCCATTCACCCCACCGCGACCAACCGCAAGCCGTGGAAGATGCGGCGGCAGACTTCATGGCCAGCCTAGGGGGTCGTCGGACCTGACGGCACCGACCCCCAAAGTCCCCGTTGGTCGGGCCTTTGGGGTCCGACATTTCATCTTCTCGTACAGAGACATTTCAGGGCTTGAGCGCCGCCAAATCCGATGACGTCAAAAAGCGCCATTGCCCAGGGGTCAAGTCGGCCAGCACCAAACCGCCGATTTGCGAGCGGTGCAAAGCTTCAACCCGGTTGCCGACCGCCGCGACCATGCGCTTGACCTGGTGGTATTTGCCCTCGGTGAGGGTGAGTTTGAGATGCAACTCGCCCACCGCTTCGCAAGCCGCTGCTTTGACAGGTTTGGGGTCGTCGTCCAGCACCACGCCGCTCAGCAGCTTTTCCACCATGTCGGGCGTGATCGGGTGTTTGGTGGACACCTCGTACACCTTGGGCACATGGTGCTTGGGCGAGCTCATCTTGTGGATGAACTGGCCGTCATCGGTCAGCAGCAGAAGGCCGGTGGTGTCCTGGTCGAGTCGACCCACCGCCTGCACACCCTGCACCGCCGCTTTTTGCGGCCGCTGGCGCAAAGGCGCGGGCAGCAAGGTGTAGATGCTCGGCCAGGTCGAAGGCTTTTGCGAGCACTCGGTGCCTGCGGGCTTGTGCAGCAGCACGTAGGCTTTGTCCAGGTAGGGCCAATCGGTGCCTTGCACCGTGAATTGCAGACCCTCCAGATCAAAAAATTCGCCCGCGTCGGTGACGGTTTGGCCCTGCACTTGCACATGGCCTTGCTGGACCAGACCGGCGCAGACGCGGCGGGTGCCAAAGCCCTGGCTGAACAAGATGTCTTCCAGGCGCATGGGTTTGAGAGGTTTGGCTTTCATGGGGCATGATTGTCGCCTCGAAACAGACCGCCATCGCTTGCAGGAGACCCGGCCCATGAGTGCTGCCCTTGAAACGCTCGACCGCATGAACACCGCCCTGGCCCAAAGCCAAAACGGCCAGCTGCCACAAAGCGAGATGATCCGCCTGTGGCGCACCCAATCGGCCACGTTGGCTCTGCCCGCGCGCTTTGACGAGGTTTTGCAACCCTTGCTCGACCGCATCGAGGCCAGCGCCTTGTTCAGCGAAGAAAGTTGCTCGTTCAGCCAAAAGGATTTGCTCGCCAACCTGCAGATGTGGGCCGACAAAGCACGGCTGCGGCTGTCCAGTCCAAGCGCTGCCCAGGCCTAAAGCGCTGGGGCGATGTCACGTGCTGGGGCTGCGTGCAAGGCCAGCCAGCGCTCGATGTGCCCCGCGTCGTGCACCAGACGCAGCTCGTCAAAGGCCTGCTGCGCCTCGGGGTACACCCGGCGCATGTAATTGAGCCACTGCTTGAGCCGCCCGGCCCGGTGCCGCGTGGCCACGCGGGCGCTCACGCCCAGCCAGAACACCTGCATCAAAGTCACCAAGGTGGACCATGGCACGCCCTGACCCGGCGCGCGCCCATGCCCTGTGGCCAACTGGTGCGCAATGGCCAGCGCCAGACCCGGGTCGGTGACCATGCCGCGTCCAATCATCAGGCGGTCGCAGCCCGTCACCTCGCAGCAACGCAGCGCGTCGGCCACCGTCCAGATTTCGCCATTGGCCACGATGGGCAAACGCACATGCTGGCGCAAATCGGCAATGCGGTCCCAATAGGCGGGTGGACGGTACCCGTGCGCCTTGGTGCGGGCGTGCACCACCAACTCGCTGGCCCCGGCCGCCTCGATGGCCTGGGCGCAGTCTTCGGCGCGGCTGTCGTCGTTGAAGCCCAGACGCATCTTGGCCGAAACCGGGATGTGCGCCGGCACGGCACGGCGCACCGCCGCTACGATCTGCCCCACCAGCTCGGGCTCGTCCAGCAACACCGCTCCACCCCGGTGCTGGTTCACGGTTTTGGCCGGGCAACCAAAGTTCAAGTCAATGCCATGCGGCTGCAACTCGGCCAAGGCGGCTGCATTGTCGGCCAGGCATAACGGATCCGAGCCCAGCAGCTGCACCTTGACCGGCACGCCAGCCATAGTGCGGCTGCGGTTGAGCAACTCCGGAGCGACCCGAATGAAGGCGCGGCGGGGCAAGACCGTGTTGGTCACACGGATGAATTCAGAGACGCACTCGTGCACCCCGCCCACGCGTGTCAGCACATCGCGCAGTGTGTGGTCGAGCAGCCCCTCCATGGGGGCCAGCATGATGTGCATGGTGTGTCTGCGTGTGGGACCGCCGGTTCAGCCGGGCTTGCGTTTGAGGCGCACTTCTTCCACCTTCACACCGCCCAAGGGAACGGTGCGGGCGGTGTTCATCTCTCGCTTGAAGCCAGCCAGGTCATGAAAGCGCAAAGTGCGCTCGTGCAGCAGCGGCAGCCAGACGGTGACATCGGTGCAGCCCTCGTCTTCCAGGCCTTCAAGAGCTGCGTCCCACAGGGCCAAGCCAATGCCCTGGCCAATACGGTCCGGCGCAGCGTAGATGGCCCAGATTTCGCCCGTGGTGTTTTTGGATTTGGGGTCACGCGAACGGTCAAAGCCCACAAAGCCCACGATGTCACGGCCATCCACCGCGACCATGACTTGCGGCTCGCCGTACTCGATCGCCTCTTTCCAGAAGGACACGCGTTTGGGGATGGGCGTGGCATCCCAATGGGCATCGGGTACTTGGCCGGCGTAGGCGGCGCGGCAGGCGCTCACATGCAAAGCAGCCACAGCAGGGGCATCTTGGAGGGTGGCAAATCGGACTTGGATATCGGACATGGCTTGAACAGATAAGGGGGAAACAACACACTGGAGCCACAGGGCTTTCAGCGCAAAACCCGTCATTGTCGCCGCATCGGTTATCTTCAGCTGATGTGGACGTTGCCAAGCAGTCAAAATTTCACCGCGCCCAGGTCACCCGCCCCACCAGAGCACCCGACCCCAACCCGTTTTCGCCAACCCAACGTCTGGTGGGTCAAAGGCCTGTTCAAACTCCTATTTTGGGCCGCAACCGCCTTCAGTGCTGGCCCCTTGAGCGCCCAAGCCCAGGCCCCAAAGCTTTTTGCAGACGACATGGCCGAGCGGACCCGCGCCTGCACCGCCTGCCATGGCGCGCAAGGCCGCGCCGGGCCCGATGGTTATTACCCCCGTCTGGCGGGCAAACCGGCGGGTTACCTGCACAACCAGCTGCGCAATTTCGCGCAAGGCCGCCGCCACTACGACCTGATGGCCCGCCTGGTCGACCCCTTGACCGATGCCTACCTGGGCGAGATGGCGCAGTACTTTGCCAACTTGCAGCTGCCCTACCCCGCCCCCACAGCCAGCAACGCCATCACGCCCGAGCGCCTGGCCAAGGGTCAGCAACTGGTGACGCAAGGCGACGCCACACGCGGTTTGCCTGCCTGCACGCAGTGCCACGGCGCACGCCTGACAGGCGTGCAGCCCAACGTGCCGGGGCTGCTGGGCTTGCCGCTCGATTACCTGAACGCGCAACTGGGGGCCTGGCAAACCGCACAGCGCCGCGCCCATGCCCCCGACTGCATGGCCGAAATCGTCCAACGCATGCCTGCGCAAGACCTGATCGCTGTGTCGAGCTGGCTCGCCCGCCAGCCGCTGCCCGCCGACACCCGGCCTGCCGAACGCGCCCCTGCTGGGCCTGCACTGCCTGAATCCCTGCGTTGCGGCAGTGCACCGGAGTTGTCGGCCACAGCCGCCAAGCTGCTGAACGGGGGCAAGCCATGAAGCGCCCATGGCAAGGCAT
>CAJBLW010000257.1 GCA_903953985.1 uncultured Burkholderiales bacterium | reverse complement strand
GCACCATGAACCCCAGTTAGATCAAACAAACTTCAACTTTTAATCAAAACATTCATTCAACATGAATCTTATTTGATAATAGATGCACGCCGCATGAACCTTTATGGATTTTTATGACATCACACACCAATCAATACTTTGCCAATGCCGATCAGAGCCTGGGGCATCTGGCCGTTCAAATTCCTGGTGCAACCGCCATTTTTCGAAAATTAAAGTTGGACTTTTGCTGTGGAGGGCAGCAGACATTGGCGAACGCTTGTGCTGAAAAGGGACTGAAAACAAACCAGGTTTTAAGTGAAATCCAAGCACTCGAACATCACGAGTTGCCGCCCCTGACGTCCAGTTCCATCGAACTCATCGATCACATACTGTCGCGCTACCACCAGGTGCACCGACAACAACTGCCCGAACTGATTCGCATGGCACGACGCGTGGAAGCGGTGCACCGTGAGCACCCACACGTCCCCACAGGTTTGGCGGATCAACTGGAGACCATGCAAGAAGAGCTGCTTGAACACATGGCGAAAGAAGATGCCATCCTGTTCCCTCTTCTCAAATTCGGTCAGCACCCCATGGTCGTTCATCCCATCGGCATGATGCGTCACGAACATATCAACCATGGCGCGCAACTTGAAAAACTGGCCGAACTCACCACGCAGCACCAACCCCCCAGTGGCGCATGCAACACATGGCAGGCACTGTATGCAGGCACCGCACGCTTAAGCGAGGACCTGATCGAACACATCCACCTCGAGAACAACTGTCTGTTTCCACAGTTTGAGCCAAACGCCCCAACCAGCCATTGCGCATGAACCACCTTTCACCAAGACCACGCTATGCC
This sequence comes from uncultured Burkholderiales bacterium, assembly GCA_903953985.1. GTDB lineage: Bacteria > Pseudomonadota > Gammaproteobacteria > Burkholderiales > Burkholderiaceae_C > Limnohabitans_A. Next base: position 2,535 of record CAJBLW010000257.1, on the reverse strand, counting down.
AGGTGAAGCAACTGACTGGATGAACTTAACGAAAGCATCCGGTTTGAAGACGTTAAAGATCAAAGATCGCCAACTTTTACCCATCGTTCAAGGTGGGATGGGTGTCGGTGTCTCCGCATCGGGACTGGCATCAGCCGTCGCGCGCATGGGCGGCATGGGTACCATCTCTGCAGTGGACCTGCGGCGCCGTCATCCTGACTTGATGATGGAAACCCAGCACCTAGACAAAGAGTCAGATGCAGGCGTACGTATTGACAATGCCAATCTGATGGCGCTTGACCGGGAAATCAAAATAGCCCACCAACGTGCGGATGGCAAAGGCGCCATCGCCGTCAACATCATGAAAGCCCTGAGCGCCTATGAGGCCTACATCCACCAAGCATTAGAAAGTGGCGCAGATGCGCTCGTCGTGGGTGCAGGTTTGCCTTTGGACCTTCCTGAGCTGGCACGTGACTACCCGAAAGCTACATTGATCCCCATCCTTTCAGATGCGCGTGGCGTGCAACTTCTGGTGCGCAAATGGGAAAAAAAAGGACGTTTGCCAGATGCCATCATCATCGAAAACCCGCGACTGGCGGGTGGCCACCTCGGTGCCGCCAAAGTGGCTGACCTTGGGGATTCACGGTTTGATTTTGATGTGGTGATTCCCCAGGTACTTGAATTTTTCAAGACATCAGGGTTCGAACAAGCTATTCCATTGATTGCAGCGGGCGGCATCAACAGCCATGCACAAATTGCACAACTGCAAAGCTTGGGCGCCAGTGGCGTCCAACTTGGAACTGCATTTGCCGTCACAGAAGAATGTGATGCCTCGTTGGCTTTCAAAATGATTTTGGCTAAGGCCAAGCCAGAAGACATCGTCGAATTTTTGAGCGTTGCCGGCTTGCCAGCTCGCGCCGTAAGGACGCCGTGGCTGGACAAATACCTCCGCATATTGCCCATCCTGCAAGAACGTGCACACGTCAAAGCGAAATGCAATATGTCCTTCGACTGCCTTCAGCACTGCGGCCTGCGCGATGGCAATGCGAGCATGGGCCAGTTCTGCATTGACCAACAGTTGGGGCATGCGCTCGAGGGTGACACGCAACGGGGCCTATTTTTTCGGGGCGCCGGTCTTTTGCCATTTGGTGAGCAAATACGCAGTGTGTCTGACCTCATTTGGCATTTGTTGACCCCGGTTGTCGTCGATCGCACATGAAAATCATGGGGTTTTGACCTGCGTTTTTATGCAAGTCAATCCTCCGGGTTGCGGCTTATCATGTCGATGTGCTTTACCGTTTAACTGAAACTCAAATTCACCCCAACCTCCGATAACCCCATCCGACACGCATCCCCGTGGTGATGGCACACAGCACAGCAAACCCATAAGCCAACACCGCAAAGTGTTCAGGCCAGATGCACATGGCCGCAAACACGGTGATGGTTTCGGTGGCTTCGGTCAGGCCACCCAAGAAGTAAAAGCTTTTGCCCGGCAAGGCGGTGTCGGTCAGGCCGCGTTTTTCGGCCAGTGCGGCAAACGCCAAAAAGCTGCTGCCGGTGCCGATGAAGCTGGCCAGCAAGGCTGCGGCGGGCAGGGCGTTGGCGCTGGGGTTGGCCACCGCAAAGGCCAGGGGAATGGCGGCGTAAAACAAAAAGTCGAGCGCGATGTCCAAAAAGCTGCCTGCATCGGTGGGCTGGGTCAAGCGGGCCACGCTGCCGTCCAGGCCGTCAAGCAGGCGCGAGGCCAGCAGCAGCGCCAAGCCCCACCACCACGCTTGCAGCGCAATGGCCACGGCGGCGGCCATGCCGATGGCACAGCCCAGCCAGGTCAGCGCGTCGGCGCTGATGCCTGCGCGCACCAGGCCGCGTGCGGCTACGTTCAGCGCGGGGCGCAAGAGGGTTTGAGCGTGGCGGTCAAACATGGTTGGGGCTTTCTTCGGTGGCGCGCAAGTGCAGCACGCGTTGCGGGTCAGCCACGTCTTGTTCGTCGTGCGTGACCAGCACCACCGGGATGCGCCGCTCGCGCACATGCGCAAACACCCACGGGCGCAGCTGGGCTCGCAAAGCGGCGTCAAGTTTGGAAAACGGCTCGTCGAGCAGCAGCGCTTGCGGCTCGGCCAGCAAAGCGCGCATGAGCGCCACGCGCGCACGTTGCCCGCCGGAGAGCGTGGACGGGTCGCGCTTGCCCATGCCAGTCAGCTCGGCTTCTTGCAGCGCTTGTTGCACGCGGGCTTGGCGCTGCGCGGTGGTGAGGTTGGTGCCGTTGGTGCCGCTGGCGGGCACGGCAAACAGCAGGTTCTCGGCCACCGTCAGGTGCGGGAAAAGCAAGGCGTCTTGAAACACCAAGCCCACGCCGCGTTGGTGGGTGGGCAGGTGCGAGATTTCGTGGCCATTGAGTTGCACCGAGCCTTTCAATTGCAGTGGCTGCAGCCCTTCGGACACGCTGGCCAGCGTGCCAGCGATGGCCGCGAGCACCGAGCTTTTCCCGCAACCGCTCGGGCCCATGAGCGTGAGGATTTCGCCGGGCGGCACATGCAGGCGCAGGCCGCTCACCAG
>CAJBLW010000256.1 GCA_903953985.1 uncultured Burkholderiales bacterium | reverse complement strand
TTCAGGAGGATTCCCTATGACAAAGACAATCCCATTCTTCATCGGCGGCCACGAAGTGGCCGGCAAGGGCCGCACGGCACCCGTGTTCAACCCGGCGACGGGCGAGCAGACGGCCTCCGTGTCGCTTGCGTCCACGGCTGAAGTGAACGAGGCCATCGCTGTCGCCAAGAAGGCCTTCCCGGCCTGGGCTGCCACGCCGCCGCTGCGCCGCGCCCGCATCCTCAACAAGTTCTTGGGGCTCCTCGACGCGCGCACCGACGAGCTCGCCGCTGTCATCACCTCCGAGCACGGCAAGGTGCTGTCAGATGCCAAGGGCGAAATCCAGCGTGGTGCGGAAGTCGTGGAATTCGCCACCGCCGCCCCACAGCTTTTGAAGGGCGAAGTGACCGAGAACGTCGGCACCCGCGTTGACAGCCATTCACTGCGCCAGCCGCTGGGCGTGGTGGCCGGCATCACGCCGTTCAACTTTCCGGTGATGGTGCCCATGTGGATGTTCCCGGTCGCCATTGCGGCGGGCAACACATTCATCTTGAAACCCAGCCCGACCGACCCCAGCGCGTCGCTGTTCATGGCTGATTTGCTCAGAAAAGCCGGTCTGCCCGACGGCGTGTTCAACGTGGTGCAGGGCGACAAAGAAGCTGTGGACGCCCTGCTGGAGCACCCCGATGTGAAGGCCATCAGCTTTGTGGGCTCCACCCCGATTGCCAACTACATTTATGAGACCGGCGCGCACCACGGCAAGCGTGTGCAAGCCCTGGGCGGCGCGAAAAACCACCTGGTGGTCATGCCCGACGCCGACATCGACCAGACCGTGGACGCGCTGATCGGCGCAGGCTACGGCTCGGCGGGCGAGCGCTGCATGGCGATTTCGGTGGCCGTATTGGTGGGTGATGTGGCCGACAAGATTTTGCCCAAGCTGATTGAGCGCACCAAAGCCCTGCAAGTGCTCAACGGCGAAAACCTGGCCGCCGAGATGGGCCCCATCGTGACCGATGCGGCGCGTCAGCGCATCAAGGGCTACATCGACGCCGGTGTGGCCGAAGGTGCCCAAATGCTCGTGGACGGCCGCGAATTTGACGGTGCCAAGGCTGGTGCGGGTTGCGACAAGGGCTTCTGGCTCGGCGGCACGCTGTTCGACCACGTGACCACCGACATGAAGATCTACAAAGAAGAAATCTTTGGCCCGGTTTTGTCGTGCGTGCGCGTGCCCGACTTTGGCACTGCCGTGCAGATCATCAACGACCACGAGTTCGGCAACGGCGTGAGCTGCTTCACCCGCGACGGCAACGTGGCGCGCGAGTTTGCGCGACGCATCCAGGTGGGCATGGTCGGCATCAACGTACCGATCCCGGTGCCCATGGCCTGGCACGGCTTTGGCGGCTGGAAGCGTTCGCTGTTTGGCGACATGCACGCTTATGGCGAAGAAGGCGTGCGCTTTTATACCAAGCAAAAGTCCATCATGCAGCGCTGGCCCGAGAGCATTGGCAAGGGTGCTGAGTTTGTGATGCCGACGGCCAAGTAACACCGGCATAGGCGCAATCATGGCGCAGCCTGCCATGGCGGCGTTTGCCCCCGAAGAGTTAAAAGTGGGAAACGGCGCGGTGGATCTTGGAGGACCCGGCGCGCTGGCCCATCCAACGCCTCGGGAAACGGCAAAGTACGCACATTTGTCCGGCAGGGGTCGGTTTGGGTCAGGGATTTCCCCTGAATCGGGAAATCCCTTAGGAAAATGGAGGGCTCGCGGGCTTACATTTCAGGCACTCGATGCAAAGCAGTACTTGCATCCCGAGGGCCGAGGAGACACTGAAGCCTAAGAACTCCAATATAGAACAGCATCCAACGAGGTGTGATTTTTTCAAAGCGTCGCGCAAGCGGCGCTTTTTTTTGCCCCTCTGGCCGCCAGCCGGTGACAGTCGCAACTCGGGCTCACTGCCACAATCGCGCCCATGGAATTACTGATTGTTTCGCTGGCCTCCTTGCTGGCAGGGCTGATGGACGCGATCGTAGGCGGTGGCGGCCTGATTCTGATCCCCGCCTTGTTTGCCACCTTTCCGGGGGCAGCTCCCGCCACTTTGTTTGGCACCAACAAAAGCGCCGCGATCTGGGGCACGGCTTTTGCCACCGTGCAGTACAGCCGCAAGGTGGTCATGCCCTGGCGCGCCTTGCTGCCCGCTGCCGGCGCGGGTCTGTTGGGCTCCTTGATCGGGGCTTGGGTGGTCACACAGGTCGACCCCGCACTGTTTCGCAAAGCCTTGCCCGTCATGATGGCCATGCTGCTGGTCTACACCCTGGCCAAAAAAGACATGGGACGCACCCACGCGCCCCGCTATGCAGGTACAAAGCAGGCCTGGGTTGGGGCCGCCATCGGCTTGACGATCGGCTTCTACGACGGGTTTTTCGGACCCGGCACGGGCAGTTTTTTGGTGTTTGCCTATGTCCGCTTGATGGGCTATGACTTCTTGAACGCTACGGCCTCGGCCAAACTGATCAATGTGGCCACCAATTTTTCAGCGCTGGTGCTGTTTGCCGTTCAAGGGCATGTGTGGTGGCACTTGGCTTTGGCCATGGCAGTGTCCAACATCATTGGCAGCCTGATCGGCACCCGGCTGGCGATGAAACACGGCTCGGGTTTTGTGCGCCAGGTTTTCATTGTGGTGGTGCTGGCCCTGATCTGCAAAACCGCTTACGACACCTGGCTGCGCTAGGCTTTCACCGCAATCGCCACTTGATCTGCCCCGCATACTGCGCCAGCGCCACGCCCAACAGAGTCACACCGGCCCCGGCGATCTTGATCCAGCTGTAATGCTCGCCCGACAAAGCCCAAGCAAACAAGCCTGCCATGGGAGGCATCAAGTACATCAAAGGAGCCGTGCGGGCCACGCCGCGCACAGTGTTGATCCAGCCCCAAGCCAACCAGCCAATAAAGGCTGAGACCAATATGGACCAAAATAAACCCACCCAAGCCCAAAAGTCGAGCACCGACCAGTTGGCAGCCATGCCGGCGGGCACCGACAAAAGCATCACGGGCAAACCGCCCATCAAGGTGGCATAACCCATGGTCAAGACCGGCCCGTGTTTTTCCATCACGGGTTTGACGGCCACGGTGTAATAAGAAAAGAAAGCGGCGGCGACCAACAAAACCAAATCGCCCCCGCCTGCCCGCCAATTGCCGCCCAGCAACTTGTCGGACAGGAACATCAACACCCCGCCAAAAGCCAGAGCCACACCGGACATTTGCGCTGCGGACAGGCGCTCAAGCCCCTGGTACCGCAGGATCAACAAGGTCAAAATCGGGCCACACGCCAAGATCACCGAACTGGAAAACGCCGTGGACCAGTGGATGCCGTAAGTGACCAAACCCACATGCAAGGAATGGCCAATGAAGCCCAGCCAAGCCATCTGCATCCAGTCCTTGCGGGGCAAAGGCGGTAGCCAATGACCA
>CAJBLW010000255.1 GCA_903953985.1 uncultured Burkholderiales bacterium | reverse complement strand
TTGCAATTGCTCATCCATCGTGGTGCAGCGGCCATTGACCAACTCAACGGCATGTTCGCCTTCGTGTTTCATGATCGGCGTGACAACACATGGATCGCCGCGCGGGACCATTTCGGCATCAAGCCGCTGTACCACGCCACCGTTGGCGATGAGCTTCTTTTTGCCTCCGAAATTAAGGCGCTTCTGGAGCACCCGGAGATTCGGGCAGTTCGAGACGACCTTGCCCTGCATCAATATCTGGCGCTGCAATTTTGTCTTGATGACCGTACGCTATTTGAGGGTGTCCGCAAGATCAAGCCCGGCCACTATTTGACCGGGCAGGGTGCGAAAATCCTGCAAGATCAATGCTATTGGGATACCCACTACCAGATTGACACCTACCACACCGAGGCTTATTTCCGGGACGAGTTGCTCTTCTTGCTGCAAGACAGCATGCGCTTGCAGATTCGTTCTGATGTGCCGATCGGTGGCTATCTTTCCGGTGGTATTGATTCCAGCTTGGTATGCCAGTTGGCATCAAAGCACCTCGACCAACCGATGCCGATGTTCCACGGGCGTTTTGCAGAAGGCCCACAGTACGACGAGTCCCAATACGCTAAGACCTTGGCCGAACATGCCGGGGGGCGCTATCTCGATGTGGTTCCGACGGCAGCGGAATTCGTGCGCGACCTCCCGGGCTTGATCGAGGCGCTGGATGAACCACTTGCCGGACCAGGACTGTTTCCGCAATACGCTGTCAGCAAACTGGCACGCGAACACGTCACCGTCGTGCTCGGGGGGCAGGGCGGCGACGAGATTTTTGGCGGCTATGCCCGTTATCTGGTGGGCTACTTGGAGCAGGCGCTCAAGGGTGCAATCCTCGAAACTCAAGAGGAAGGCAAGCACTTGGTCACACTCGAATCCATCGTGCCCAACCTTGCTGTACTGAAGCAATACACCCCGCTGCTCAGCAATTTCTGGAGCAAGGGTCTGTTCGAAGAGATGGATGCACGGTATTTTCACCTCATCGACCGCAGCCAGGGTCTCAGCCAGCTTCTCCATCCAGATGCACTTGCGCAATTCGATCGCGAACGGCTTTTTGCCGATTTTCAGAAAGTATTCAACCACCCGGACACTACCTCTTACATCAACAAGATGACCCACTTCGATCAAAAAACGCTGCTACCCGCGCTGTTGCAGATCGAAGACCGTGTCAGCATGGCGGTTTCACTAGAGTCGCGTGTCCCGCTGCTCGACAAGCGTATCGTCGATCTTGTTACCAGCATGCCACCGCAGCTTAAATTCCAAGGCGGGCGCACCAAGCACATCCTAAAAAAAACCATATGTGGCTTGTTGCCCGAGCCAATCCTCAATCGCAAGGACAAAATGGGTTTCCCGGTGCCACTCAACGAATGGATGCGTGGTGGCGTGGTGCGAGACTTTGTTGCAGATACGCTGCTCTCTAAACGAAGTCTGCAACGCGGAATTTTCAAGGCTGAAGCATTGAATGCGATGCTCGATCAGCAAGGTGTTGGCAGCCGTCAGCTGTGGGGTGCCCTTTCGCTTGAGCTTTGGCACCAGAGGTTTATCGATGCGTGCTGATGAGCCGCCGACCATGCCTAGCGCAGAGGTCACTCGCGCCCATGTCCTCGAAGCACTTGGGCGCTATTGGCCGAATGAATCAGATCGCGTTGGGGCCTTGCCGATTGTGCGACAGACACCGGCCAAGCCAATCGCTGGCCCATTGCGTCTTATAGAGGTCAAACTACCAGAATGGGCCGCCGACTGCGGTGTAGAAGGCTGTTTGCTCATCCCCAAGGAAGCGGCGGCTAACCAGCCGCGAAATTCGGAACCCTGGCAGCACACCGATTGGTGGCTCGCGGCCTTCCTGCTTCTGGAGGCGTGGCACGAGCGCGTTTGGGAGCACGCGCATGGCCCCATTCACTCCTATAGTTACCGGCTGACAGGTTGGGACGACCGTGCTTGGCAACACGCATGGGTAAATCGCATTGCCTTGTTTCTGCGTCAATGGGCGATGCAACATTCGGCAGTGCGCATGGACCCGCTGCCCAAGCCCAACATCCAAATGACGCACGATGTCGACGCTGTGGCAAAAACCCTGCCCATTCGTCTCAAGCAAGGCGCATTCAACCTGTTTAATGCTGCTCGCAG
>CAJBLW010000254.1 GCA_903953985.1 uncultured Burkholderiales bacterium | reverse complement strand
GTCTTGGGCTTGGCTGGGCCACAGCTGAACAGCAGCCCCATAAAGTCCGGCCCGCAGCACTTTCCGCAAGCCTTCGCGACGGGTCAATGTGGGCCACTTCATGGCGTGGCCTTGCTGGGAAAGAACAAGTAACTCAAGATGTCTTCCAGCGCCTGCGCCGTCAAAATGGTTTGTCCCTTGTAGGGGTTCGCCACGTTGTTCAAACCATCGGTGCTGAAGTAGGCGGGCATGATGGTTTGCGGGTTAGAGCGCCGGGCATCGGCAATGCGTTCACGGGCTTGATCTTTGGTGGTGCGCTCAGCCAAACCGACCAAAGAAGGACCGAGTGCGCCACCCGCAGGCAAACCCTGCACTTGATGGCACAACACACAGCCGCTGTCTTGTCTTTGCAAGAGCAAGGCTTTGCCCCGCTCCGGCGAGCCGGTTTGGGGAGCCTCAGGCGTTTGCGCAGCGGTCCAGCTCCAGCCTGCACTGCACACCAAGGCCCACACCCGCGCCAAGCCCAGCACCGTCATGCGCGCGCCAAAGTCAGACCATGGTTTTTCAAAGGCAAGCTGCGGATGCGTTTGCCCAAAGCGGCCGAAATGGCGTTGGCCACAGCGGGCGCCAAAGGCGCTTGGGCGGGCTCGCCCACCCCGCCCCAGAAGCCACCCGTGGGGGCAATCACCACCTCCACTTTCGGCATTTCGTTCAAACGCATCATGCGGTAATCGTGGAAATTGGATTGCTCTACGCGCCCGTCCTTGATGGTGTTTTCACCCCAGAAGATGGCGGTCAAACCGTGCACCACGCTGCCCTGGAACTGGGCCACGATGTTGTCGGGGTTGACGGCGTAACCGGGGTCAATACCGATCACGATGCGGTGGATCTTGACCTCGTTTTTGGCGTTGATGGAGACCTCGCACACGCAGGCCGTCCAGCTGCCATAACCGTCGGTAGCGGCCACGCCTCTGAACACACCCGGTGCAGGTTTTTTGTCCCACCCGGCTGCTTTGGTCACGGCCAGCAGGATGGCACGGTCGCGGTTGGCTTTTTCATTGTTGGGCAGCATGGCCAAGCGGTAATCCACCGGGTCTTTTGAAGCAGCTTGGGCCATCTCGTCGATGAAGCACTCACGCCCGAACGGGTTTTGTGAATGCCCCACGGTGCGCCAAAAACCCACGGGCACATTGGTGTTGCGCTGGGCATAGTCCACCAGGGTGTTGGGAATGTCATAGGGGTGGTCGTTGAAGCTGGCCACGGCCTGACCATCCACCCCTTTGGGCAAGGGCAGTTTCAACAAGGTGGCCAAGATGGACGGGGCGCTGACGCGGATGTGCAAGGCCTCGGCTTTGCCCGTGGCGCTCAAACCTGCCTTGAAACGCATCAGGCTGGCCGGACGGTACAAGCCGTGCTGGATTTCCTCTTCGCGAGACCACAGCATCTTGATGGGCTTGCCGGGCATGGCTTTGGCAATCGAGACGGCTTGGCGCGTGAAGTCTTGCGGGCTTTTACGCCCGAGACCTCCACCCAATTGCATGGGGTGCACTTTCACATTGGCCTGGGGCACACCGGCAGTCGCCGCCGCCACGGCCAAGGTGGATTCAGGGTTTTGCGTTGAGCACCACACATCGAGTTGGTCGCCCTGCAACCAAGCGGTGCACACCATGGGCTCCATGGTGGCGTGTGCCAAATAGGGCGTGAAGTACTCGGCCTCGATGACTTTGGCGGCCTTGCTCATGGCGTCAAGGGTGTTGCCGTCGTTGCGGGCCACTGCCAGTTCTGGTTGCTCCATACCGGCTTTGAAGTGGGCCATGATGGCCGCGCTGCTCAAGGTGCCGTGCTCGCCCACATCCCAGTCCACGGCCACATCGCGCAGCGCTTCTTTGGCACGCCACCAGTTGTCGGCCACCACGGCCACAAAGGTGCCCAAATTCAACACCTTGACGATGCCCCTGCGGTTTTCCACCTTGGAGGCGTCCATGCTTTTGACGGTACCGTTGAACACCGGAGAGGCCGCAATGGCCGCGTGCAGCATGCCAGGCACTTGTGCGTCGATGCCGTATTTCACACGGCCAGTTACGATGTCCGGAATGTCCACACGCGGGATGGACTTGCCGATCAATGTCCAGTCTTTGGGGTCTTTGAGCTTGACCTCTTTGGGGGCTTCCAGTTTGGCGGCCGCTGCGGCCAATTTGCCGTAGCTGAGCGTGCGCTTGCTGGGCACATGGGTGACCTTGCTGAGTGCTGCTTTGCACTCGCTGGCCGGCACGCCCCATTGCTGGGCAGCCGCGGCAATCAGCATCTCGCGCCCGGTGGCACCCGCTTTGCGCAGGTATTCTTGCGAATTGCGGATGGTGCGACTGCCGACCGAAGCCATGTCGCCATAGGCGCGTTTGGTGCGCAGGTTTTCATGCGCCGTGGCGTACTCGACGCGCACTTTTTTCCAGTCGGCTTCTAGCTCCTCAGCAATCATCATGGGCGCAGAAGTCATGCTGCCTTGTCCCATTTCTGCACGGGCATAGCGAATGACAATGGTGTCGTTGGGCTCGATTTCGACCCACACATTCAGCTGGGGCGTGTTGGCGGCCTGCGCCGATTGCGGCACAAAAAACCCGACCGACAAGCCTGCTGCTGCGGTGCTGGAGATCTTCAAGAAATGGCGGCGATCCATGCCGGAGGTCTGTTCTGGGGTGCTCATGCGCGGGTCCCTTTCTTGGCAGCGGCGTGGATGGCGGTGCGCATGCGGGCGTAGGTGCCACAACGGCAAATGTTGGTCATCGCGGCGTCGATGTCTTGGTCGGTCGGCTTGGGATTTTTCTTAAGCAGGGCCACTGCTGCAAGCATCTGTCCGCCTTGGCAGTAACCGCACTGTGGCACTTGATGGTCGATCCAGGCTTGCTGCACGGCATGCAAACGGCCTTTATCTGCCAGGCCTTCGATGGTGATGACCTTTTGCCCGACCGCGGCCGAAACCGGGTAAGAACAGGAACGCACGGGTTCACCATTGAGCAAGACGGTACAAGAGCCACATTGGGCCACGCCACACCCGAATTTGGGGCCCTTGATATCGAGTTCATCGCGCAATGCCCACAGCAAGGGCATTTCAGGTTCGACATCCAGCGTGTGGGATTTGCCGTTGACGCTTATTTTCATGGGGACAGTCTCCGTGGTGAAAGCTTTGCGTTCCACTATGTCGTGATCTCTGGGTTAATGCAACCTGACTAAAACCTAGAAGGTCCTTCTGCGCATGCCGTTTTGTCACCCATGCGACGCGTTTAGGTTGTCGTTGAGCGCTTCGGGTGTGGCACAAGCCCTGTGCTTAGGTTCACAATCGACTTTTTGAGCCGCATCGACATTTCAACGGAGCCACTTGTTTTGTGAGCATGGAATACGCACCCCTTGGCTTGATTGGATTGCTGACACCGCAGGCCAATACCACCGTTGAACCTGAGGCTTGGGCTTTGTTGCCCACAGGCTATTCGCTGATCAATGCGCGCCTCGTCAGCCAAGCATCCCGTCTGAATCAGCGATTGCTGGATTATTTTGACCAACTTGAAATCAGCATGCTTCAGTTTGGCAATGCCCCGCTGTCGGTTCTGGCACTCGCCTGCACAGGCTCTTCCTATTTGATGGGCCGCGAACAAGAGGCGCAATGGGTGCTTGCTTGGCAAGCACGCCTGAACATACCGGTTGTCACCGCTGGTATGGCCGTGGCAGCAGCCTTGAAGACCTTGGGCGTTCGTCGATTGGATTTACTCTCGCCTTACCCAAACGACCTCACGCAGGCGAGCATCGCCTATTGGATGTCGCATGGTTTTGACATTGGCATGGTTCAGGCGGTGAACTCATCAGATCCAGGTTTTCATGCCATTTACACGACCTCCAGCGAATCGGCCAACAGCGCAGCCCAAGCTTTAAGCGCTACGAGCGCTGACGCTGTCTTGATGCTGGGCACGGGCATGCCTAGCCTGAAAACGCTGCTGATTCAACGCGATCGAACCGGCCCGCCGTGGTTGTCGAGCATGCTGGCTTTGATGTGGCAATCGGTCGCAGCCATCCCCAACACCGCCCCAGAAGCATCTGACCTTCAAACTTGGCTGGATGCCGGGCACTGGGCTAACAGAGCTCAGGCCATGGGCATCGCCCCCACTGCAACATGAACATCCAACCCGTTGTCATTTCTGGAGCAGGTCCCGTCGGCCTGGTATTGGCCATGCGACTGGGCCACATGGGCATCGCTTGCACGGTGCTCGAATCAGCGCCCGAGTTGGTGCGCGGTTTGCGTGCCTCCACGTTTCATCCCCCCACGCTGGACATGCTGGATGCGCAGGGCATCACGGCCGGATTGATCGCAGCGGGATTGATCGCGCCCACCTGGCAAGTGCGCATGCACACGACGGGCCAGTATGCCGAATTTGACCTGTCGGTTTTGAAAGACGAGACCGCGCACCCCTATCGCTTGCAATGTGAGCAATGGCGATTGTCTGAACTGTTGTTGGCGCATATCCAGACGAATTTGCCGCATGTGCAGGTGCATTGGGGCTGTCCATTGATAGGCTTTTTGCAAAATGACCACTCGGTCAACGTGCAATACACATCGCCAGACGGCCATCTGAATCAGCTGGAGGCCTCATTTTTAGTGGGGGCTGATGGCGGCCACAGCACGGTGAGAAAACAATTGAACCTGGAATTCGATGGCTTGACTTTCCCGGAAACCACCATCCTGGCGACCACCCGGTTTGCGTTCCATGAACATTTGCCAAGTCTTTCTTTCATCAATTACTGCTGGAGCGAACGTGGCACTTTCAGTTTGCTGCGACTGCGTGACTTATGGCGTGTGAGTCTTTATCCGGATGAAGGAGAAAGCATAGAAGAGGCCACTTCAGACACCGCAGTCCAACAAAAGATGCAGCGCATCTGGCCACGCAACGAAGCCTACGAAGTGCTGGAAATTCGACCCTACAGGATTCACCAAAGAGTGGTGAAGCAATACGTCACAGGTCGTGTGGTTCTGGTCGGCGATGCCGCCCATCTCAACAGCCCCAGTGGCGGCATGGGCATGAACGGTGGTATCCACGATGCATTCAACCTGAGCGAAAAACTGGGGTCCATCCTGAATGAAAAATGCGGTCTGGAAGCTTTGGCTTTGTATGAGCGTCAGCGCCGTCCCATCGCCATCTCGCATGTGCTGGAACAATCGGGCCGCAACCGTGCGCGCATGCAGGAGCGGGACATGTCCAAACGCCAGGTCGCCATGGAGGAATTGCAGCGCAAGGCCAGCGACCCTGTCCTGCACAAAGCGCATTTGCTCAACACCTCGATGATCACCGGCTTGCGTGAGTCTGCCGCCTTGACCTGAT
>CAJBLW010000253.1 GCA_903953985.1 uncultured Burkholderiales bacterium | reverse complement strand
GACGTGATGAACCAACTCAAAACCGACGACGTGGGCAAACTTCGCGCTGCCGGTGTGATCGATTTGCCCACCATCCAGCGTTACATCAACTTCCACTTCTCGGTGACCATCGATCTGTTCGGTGCCGACGAGTCGTCGAATGCCGCCACCTTCTACAGCTCGGGCCTGAAGGGCCGCTACGAAGAAGGCAAGCGTGGTGATGACCACATCCTGAAGGGCAACAGCTACAAGATCCTGTCGGTCGAAGGCGGCAAGCTGGTCGAAAAAGAAGTGCCGATGCTCAACGCTTTGAACGAAGTGCTGCGCGACGACTACATCACCGATTCCAAAGGCGGCATTGACCGTTGGAACCGTGTGATCAGCAAGGCCGGTATTCCTTTCACCTTGACTGCTCCTCACAAGGCGTTCCACCGCAACATCGGTTCTTTGTCCGGCTCCAAGATCACGCCCGATGGCCGTGTGGTGACCGACGCCGAGTGGATGGCCAAAGTGGGCGAGTGGTTGCCCACCAACGAAGACCGCGCTTATGTGGCCAGCCTGATGGGCCGCTGTGTCGAGCCAGGCAAGTTCGCCAACTGGATCGCGCCACCCGTCATGGGCATCAACCGCCAGCCAGTGGACTTTGATTACGTCCGTTTCAACTGATTGATCTTCTGATTTGACTGCTGCCCCTGCTTTGTTTGGGGGCAGCAGTTGACAGAGGAAGGGGCGAGTTCCTCATGCTGGGGTACCAGAAATCGTCACCCGCCCCTTCCCCTGTCAACTGCATGGTGTTTGTTTAGCGTCTGTTGGTGGCTGTGTGGCTGGGCGTTTCTATGTTCTGCCTTGAGTGGAGGCGGTCATTGAAAGGGCAAGGGGCGGGTTCCTCATAACGGGGTACCGAAAATCGTCACCCGCCCCTTGCCCTTTCAATGACATGGGTGTGCTGAGCGATCAGGGTCCCAGTAGACTCTGAGCGTTGAAGCAGGCACTGAGCGACGGTATGGCTGGGGGCCGGGCACCGATTTCTGGTACTCCAGTATGAGGTGTCCGGCCCCCAGCCATACCGTTGCGGACCACGCAGACCACTAAGACACACTGCTGACCAAGAAGACACAAGAGAGACTAAGACATGAGCACCGAAGCCACGCTGATCAAGCAACACCTGATTGACCCGGAAATCTGCATCCGCTGCAACACCTGCGAAGCGATCTGCCCGGTGGGCGCGATCACGCACGATTCGCTCAACTACGTGGTCAAGGCCGACATTTGCAACGGTTGCATGGACTGCATCTCGCCATGCCCCACCGGATCGATCGACAACTGGCGCATGGTGCCCAAGGCCAAGGCTTACAGCATCGAAGAGCAACTCAAGTGGTACGACCTGCCCGCTGAACTGAGCGCCGAAGAACTGGCCGCGGCCGGTGGCGATGCCGGTCTGGCACAGGAAGAAGCTCAAGCCGCTGTCCAAGCCGCCGCTTCATCTTCATCGGCAGCCAGCACCGCCATCGCCTCGGGTTTCAACTCAGCCCAGTTCGGCGCGACCATTCCCCCTTGGTCAGCAGCCCACGCCTACACCAACCTGTACGGACCCAAGGCGCAAGACAAAACCATCACCGCCAGCGTGACTGGCAACCTGCGCGTCACCGAGGTGGGTTTGCAAGAGGGTCAGCAGGATTACGACACGCACCACATCGTGCTGGACTTTGGCAACCTCCCATTTCCGGTGCTCGAAGGCCAGTCGATTGGCATCATCCCGCCTGGTGAGGATGCCAAAGGCAAACCCCACCATGCCCGCCAGTACTCGATTGCCAGCCCCCGCAATGGCGAGCGGCCCGGCCACAACAACCTGTCGCTGACCATCAAGCGCGTGCTTGAAGACCACGACGGCCAAGCTGTGCGTGGCGTGGCCTCCAACTTCATGTGCGACCTGTTGGTCGGTGACAAAGTGCAGGTGATTGGGCCGTTTGGCGCGAGCTTCTTGATGCCCAACCACCCCAAGAGCAACATCGTCATGATCTGCACAGGCACCGGCAGTGCCCCCATGCGGGCCATGACCGAGTGGCGTCGTCGCCTTCGCGCCAGCGGCAAGTTTGAAGGAGGCAAGCTGATGCTGTTCTTCGGCGCCCGCACGCCCGCTGAGTTGCCGTACTTTGGCCCGCTCAACAATCTGCCCAAAGACTTCATCGACATCGAGTTTGCTTTCTCTCGCGAGGTAGGCAAACCCAAGCGTTATGTGCAAGACGCGCTGCGCGACCGCGCAGCCGACATCGCACTGCAGCTCAAAGACCCGAACACCTGCTTTTATGTGTGTGGCCTCAAAAGCATGGAAGAGGGCGTGGTCATGGCCCTGCGCGACATCGCACAAAACGTCGGTCTTGACTGGGAAGCCATCGCTGGCGTGCTCAAGAAAGAAGGCCGTTTGCACCTCGAGACTTACTGAGCGGGTATGGCGAACACCGCGCACATCGGTTTAGACAAGTTTCGCCAGCAACTGCGTCAGCCTCGCTCGCAGCTCAAGGGCCGTCAGGCGACTCAAGCTGCAGTGGCCGAGGTCCGTTCCCTCATCGGTGTGTCGCCTGCACAAGGCCACCGCCGTGATCTGCTGATCGAACACCTGCATGCGCTCAATGACCATTTCCTAGGACTGTTCGAGCGCCACATCGTGGCACTGGCCGCGGAGATGCGCCTGTCCGTGGTCGAGGTGTTTGAGGTCGCTTCCTTTTATCACCACTTCGACATCCTGAAAGACGACGAAGCGGCACCGCGCATCACGGTGCGGGTTTGCGACAGCCTGAGTTGCAGCCTTGCGGGCAGCAACACGCTGTTGGGCCAGTTGCAAAACGAATTATTGGACGTCAAAGTGGTGTCTGTGCCTTGCCTGGGCCGTTGCGAGCAGGCGCCCGCTGCGCAGGTCGGCCAACAGGCCGTGGCTCAAGCCACGGTGCAAGCCGTGGCCCAAAGAGTGGCTGCGCAGCAGACGGCCCCCAATCCTTTGCCAGAGGCCATTCGGCTCAAGGCTTATCGGCAATCGGGTGGTTATCAACTGGCCTTGCAAGTGGCCACAGGCCTGAAAGACCATGAATCGGTCATCCAGTGCCTCGAGTCTTCAGGCCTGCGCGGCCTGGGCGGCGCAGGTTTCCCGGCTGGGCGCAAATGGCGCATCGTGCGCAGCCAGCCCGGTCCGCGCCTGATGGCCGTGAACATCGACGAGGGCGAACCCGGTACCTTCAAGGACCGCACTGGCTTGGAAGCCGATCCTCACCGCTTTTTGGAGGGGGTACTGATTGCCGCCAGCGTGGTGGGCTGCGAGGCTGTCTACATCTACCTGCGTGATGAGTACCACGAGGCCCGTGTTTTGCTGACTGAAGAGCTGTCGGCTTTGCAGGCCAACCCGCCTTGCGCTCTGCCGCGCATTGAGCTGCGCCGTGGCGCGGGTGCCTATATCTGTGGCGAAGAGTCGGCCATGATCGAAAGCATCGAGGGCAAACGCGGCGAGCCGCGCATGCGTCCGCCCTATATTGCCGAGGTGGGCCTGTTTGGCCGTCCGACGTTGGAACACAACTTTGAAACCCTCTTTTGGGTGCGCGAACTGATCGAACAAGGCGCGGAGCGCTTTGCCGCGCAAGGGCGTCAAGGCCGGCAAGGCCTGCGCCGCTTCAGTGTGAGCGGGCGCGTCCAGCAGCCAGGCGTCAAGCTCGCGCCCGCGGGCATCACGCTGCGTGAACTGGTCGATGAATACTGCGGCGGCATGGCCGAAGGGCACACGCTCTACGCTTACCTGCCTGGCGGGGCCAGCGGCGGCATCTTGCCCGCACGCCTGGCCGATGTGCCGCTGGACTTTGACACACTGCAGCCGCACGGTTGCTTCATCGGCTCGGCCGCCGTGATGGTGCTGGGTCAACACGACAGTGCCCGCGAAGCAGCGCTGAATGTGATGCGCTTTTTTGCACACGAGAGTTGCGGCCAGTGCACGCCTTGCCGCGTGGGCACCGACAAAGCCGCACAACTCATGACCGCCAAGGTATGGGACGCCAACACCCTGCAAGACCTTGCGCAGGTCATGGGCGATGCGTCAATTTGCGGCCTGGGTCAGGCCGCTCCCAATCCGATCCGTTGCGTGCTGGACTATTTCCCTCATGAAGTTGCAGCGGAGGCGAGCCGATGAACACTCGTCTTTTGTCATCCTTGGGCTTGACCCGAGGATCCAGGGTCCAGAACACATGGATGCCCGATCAAGTCGGGCATGACAGTCTTTGGGGTGGCGCATGAGTACCGTTCAATTCATCCTCAACGGCCGATCAGTTGAGGCAGCCGCTGGGAAAAGCATTTTTAACATTGCCAAAGAATTGGGCATCGCCATCCCGCACCTGTGCCACAAAGAAGGCCTGGCCCCTGACGGCAACTGCCGCGCTTGCGTGGTCGAAATTGACGGTGAACGCACCCTGGCGCCCAGCTGCTGCCGCAGTGCCACGCCCGGCATGCAGGTCCGCACCGACAGTGAACGCGCAGTCACAAGCCAGAAGATGGTGTTGGAGATGCTGCTGGCCGACCTGCCCGAGCAGGGCCACAAATGGCTGGATGACCGTGCCGAGGCCCCGCATGGCGAACTGAGCCAGTGGGCCGAGCACCATGGCGTGCAGGTGCGACCGGAGCTTGCGGCACTGCGCCGAGCAGCCGTGCCCGCCGACCTGTCTCACCCCGCCATGGCCGTCAACTTGGACGCCTGCATCCAGTGCAACCGCTGCCAACGCGCCTGCCGCGACCTGCAGGTCAACGACGTGATTGGCCTCGCATTTCGGGGTGCACATACACAGGTGGTGTTTGACTTGGCCGACCCGATGGGTGGCAGCAGCTGCGTGGGTTGCGGCGAATGTGTGCAGGCCTGCCCTACGGGGGCACTGATGCCCAAGAGCCACATGGGTCCGCAAAAGGTGGACCACGAAGTGGATTCGGTGTGTCCGTTTTGTGGCGTGGGGTGCCTGGTGACTTTCCAGGTCAAAGATGAAAAAATCGTCAGTGTCCAAGGCCGCGCTGGCCCCGCCAACGAAGGCCGCTTGTGCGTCAAGGGCCGCTTTGGCATGGACTACATCCACAGCCCAGATCGCATCACGAAACCGCTGATTCGCAAGCCGGGCGTGGCCAAGGACCTGAGCCTGGTCGATGGACAGACCGACTGGCACGAAGTTTTCCGCGAAGCGACCTGGGACGAAGCACTGGATTTGGCCACTGGGCCCCTGAACGCTTTGCGCCAGCAACACGGCCCCAAGTCGCTCGCCGGTTTCGGCTCGGCCAAAGGGAGCAACGAAGAAGCCTACTTGTTCCAGAAACTGGTACGCACCGGCTTTGGCAGCAACAACGTGGACCACTGCACGCGCCTGTGCCATGCCTCCAGCGTGGCGGCCCTACTCGAAGGGATGGGCTCGGGCGCGGTGAGCAACCCGGTGCGCGATGTCGAGCACTCAGACCTGATCATCGTCATCGGCTCCAACCCCACCAACAACCACCCGGTGGCCGCCACCTGGATGAAAAATGCCGCCCAGCGCGGCACCCGCATCGTGCTGGCCGACCCGCGCATCACCGACATTGGCCGCCACACTTGGCGTAACCTGCAGTTCAAGGCCGACACCGATGTGGCGTTGCTCAATGCGATGCTGAACGTCATCGTCACCGAGAACCTGTGCGACGAACAATTTTTGCGCAACCGTGTCGACAATGTGGCAGCTCTCAAGGCCCATGTTCAGGGCTATACACCCGAGGCCATGAGCGCGGTGTGTGGCATTCCGGCCGATACCATCCGCGAAGTGGCGCGGGCCTACGCCAACGCCAAAGCCGCCATGATCTTGTGGGGCATGGGCGTGAGCCAGCATGTGCACGGCACCGACAACGCGCGCTGCCTGATTGCGCTGGCCAGCATCACCGGGCAGATTGGCCGCCCCGGCACCGGTCTGCACCCCTTGCGCGGTCAAAACAACGTGCAGGGTGCCAGCGATGCGGGCCTGATCCCGATGATGTACCCCAACTACCTGCGCGTGACTGACCCTTCAGCGCACGACTGGTTCGAGAAATTCTGGGACACGAAGTTGGACGACCAGCCTGGCTACACCGTGGTTGAAATCATGCACAAGGCGCTGGCCCCAGAGAGCGATCCGCATAAGGTGCACGGCATGTACATCATGGGTGAGAACCCGGCCATGAGCGACCCCGACCTGAACCACGCCCGCCACGCGTTGGCCAGCTTGCACCACCTGGTGGTGCAAGACATCTTCTTGACCGAAACCGCCTGGTTGGCCGATGTGGTTCTGCCCGCGAGCGCTTGGCCTGAGAAAACCGGCACCGTCAGCAACACCGACCGCACGGTGCAAATGGGCCGTCAGGCTGTGCTGCCGCCGGGCGATGCCAAGCCCGATTTGTGGATCATCCAGCAGATCGCCCAGCGCATGGGCCTGAATTGGTCTTATGCAGGCGAGCAAGAGGGCGTGGCCCAGGTGTACGAAGAAATGCGTCAGGCCATGGCTCCGGCCATTGGCGGCATCGATTGGGCGCGCCTGAACGCGGGTTCGGTCACTTACCCCTGTTTGAGTGCCGACGATCCGGGTCAACCGATCGTTTTTCATGACCACTTCCCCACTGCCGATGGGCGGGTGAAGCTGGTGCCTGTAGGCTTGATCCCCGCGAACGAGCAGCCCGATGCCGAGTACCCGATGGTGCTCATCACCGGGCGGCAACTGGAGCACTGGCACACCGGCAGCATGACGCGCCGCGCCACCGTGCTCGATGCGCTGGAGCCTGCAGCCACGGCTTCGCTGAACGGGCACGATCTGCACAGGCTGGGCCTGAAGCCCGGTGACTTCGTGAACATTGCCTCGCGCCGGGGCCAAGTGCATTTGCAGGTGCGGCTGGACGACGGAACGGCGCAGGGCACTGTATACATCCCCTTTGCCTATAAGGAGGCTGCAGCCAATTTACTGACCAACGCGGCGCTGGACCCGTTTGGCAAGATTCCAGAATTCAAATTCTGCGCCGTGCGAATCGAAGCGACGACCCCGCTGAACGCATAATTGGCAGCTGTTTGCGCTGGTGATCCGGTTGCGTCCACGTTGTGCTGTCCGATCTGGCCAAGGAGGCTGTGTTGAATCTGAATGTGCAAACCATCTTCTGGATGGATGCGTTTTTGTACCTGATGCTGCATGCGGCCATCTGGTATGGGCTGGCGCGCTTTCGCAGCCCGGTGGTGGTCATGTGGAGTGTTTCGGGCATTCTCAGCGCACTGGCTTTGTGCGTGCTGGGCAGTCGGGGTTGGCTCAGCACCGATGTGGTGGTGGTGGCAGGACTGTTTCTGATGGCGGCAGGCAACTGGGGTCGCCAAGTGGCTTTGCGCTCACTCAACAGCCCGGCTTCAACTGTCTGGTTATGGTCCTCCGGTGGGCTGAATGTGGCCTTTTTGGCGCTCAGCTATGGTTTGCAATTTTCGGGTTCGCCCGAGAGCACCATCATGCTGGTGTTTTATGTTTTTTACGCCTTCAATTGTTTGGAGTACTTTTTCGCTGGCAAGCGCATTGCCCTGACCCACGACAATAAGGGCGCAGATTCGGTGATGTGGGCCGGCTTGATTTTGTCGGTGACCTTGGGCATCAAAGCACTGGCCATGATGGCGGGCGTTGGGGCTGAAGATCTGTACGAGCACTCCTGGGATCACGCCTTGGTGTTCATCGGTCAATTCACAGCCATCACGTTGCTGTGTGTGGGTTTCATGCAGATCTTTGTGGACCAGGACCACCGCAGAAAAATCGCCACGGAGCAGCAACTGGCGCGTGAGCAAGAGCAAGCTGCTTTGGCCGTGCAACACGCCCAGGATCTGAGTGCTTTGTTGACCGAACGCGAAGAGATCATCCGGCAGCTGACCTTGTCCAACAAGAGCGCGGGCATGGGTGCACTGGTGGCCAGTTTTGCGCACGAACTGAACCAGCCGCTCACGGCCAACTTGCTGCACGCCGAACTCTTGCAAGCCAAATTAGAAGAGGCTGAACGTGAACGGTCAATGCCCAATTTGGCGTTTCTTTCCCAGGTGGCCAGCGCGGTTGTTCATGACACCCAGCGTGCGGCAGACATCATCCGCAAATTGCGCAATTTGTTTCGCATGAGCAAAGGCGATTACACGGCCTTGGAACTGAACGAGGTGGTGCAGGAGGTGCTGGACTTGGTCCAGTCGAAAATGAAACATGCCGACATTGGCTGTACGGTCAATTGTGATCCCCACTTGCGCGTGCATGGCGATGCCACGCAGCTGCAACAAGTCGTTTTGAACTTGCTCAACAACGCCATCGATGCGCTGACCGAGTCCGGCTGTGACAAACCTGAGCTGCGCATACGGGGCAAGGTTGTGGGTGATCAGCTGCATCTGGAGGTGGAAGACAATGGCCCAGGCATCGCGCCTGAGGGTGCGGAAGATGTGTTCAACCTGTTTAAAACCTCCAAGTCGCAAGGCATGGGCGTGGGACTGTGGCTCAGCCGTTCTATCGTCGAGATGCACGGCGGTCGCCTGACCTTCCAGTCCGAGCCCGGTCTGCGCACGGTTTTCACTTTGCGTTTACCCTTGCTGAAAGAAACCATTCTGGGTTGATGAAGGGGCAAGCCCCGCTGAAAGAAAGAGCCCAATGTCTGTTCATGTCGTGTCTGAAATGGCGGTGCTGATGCGCCGTGAAGCCGTGCAAGGGGCCATGGCCCGCTGGCAGTCGCATCGCTGGGTGCTGGCCGACGTGGTGCTGCATGAAGTCGGGTTTGGTGAGACCCCGCGATGCCTGCGGCAAACCGATGACGAAGCCCTGTGGCTCTACCCCGCTTGGCGGCTGGAGCTGTTCAGTGACGACGCCGAAGGCTATTGGCTCAATCTCACCTCGCCCACACCCAGCCTCTTTGTCATGTGGCGTCTGCAACAAGGGCTGGAGGGTCAGGCGGAGCTGGCCATACCCCAGGCCCTGAGCCTGAGTTACCACGATGCAGGTCGCTGGCTCGATGCCCAGGAAACCGTGGAAAACGTCCCCGCCTCGCCCGAAGTGGTGGCGCGGCTGCAGGCCTTCACCGACGCCTTTTATGTGCCCGAGGTCAAGCGTCGGCAGCGCCCACAAAGCTTTCAGGGACTGACGGATCGTTTTGGCCAGCCCGCGTCGGTCAGCACCTTGGACAAGCGCAAGGGCGGGAGGCAGGGCCCATGAGCGAGCACTTTTTCAGCCGCTGGTCGCAGCGCAAACAGGCTGTGGCCAAAGGCTTGCCAGTGGCCGAGCCAGCCACCCCGGCGAGTCCGGTCGAGTCGTCTGAGTTGACCGGATCGTCCCAATCCTTACAGCGTTCCAAAGCTGCGCCCCAAGAGCTTGAATTGGGTGCAACCGAAACAAAGTCCAGCGAATTGACCGACAAGCCCCTGCCCAGCCTGGACGATGCGCGCGCCTTGACTCCGACCTCGGATTTTCAGCCTTTCATGCGGCCCGGCGTGACCGCTGATGTGCGCAATGTGGCCATGAAAAAGCTGTTCACCGACCCGCATTTCAATGTCATGGACGGGCTCGACATCTACATCGGCGACTACAACACACCCGACCCCATGCCTGCGGGCATGTTGCAAAAAATGGTGGGTGCGCAATTGCTGGGTTTGTTCGACAAACCCGATGAAACGGCTGCAAAGACTGCGGCCTCAGCAGATGCTGTGTTGACCGCTGGGCGTCCTGGCGAGAGCCTAGCTGCAGACCCCCGTGGAAACCCTGAGCAAAGTCCTGCATCGCAGGAAGGCTCGCCAGTTGTGGCACAGTCGCCGGCTTACCTGCCCGATTTGGCAGGGTCGTCCAGCCCCTTGCAGCAGCCCCACGTCAAAGCGCACCCCGAACATGACCACCCTGATTTGCAACTGCAACCAAACCATGCCCCTGCAAGCCCAAGCACTGGGCCAAGCTCTGGGTGAGGACCTGACGCTGCATACCACTTTGTGCCGCCGCGAAGCGGGGCAATTCCAGAAAGCCGTGAAAACCGGCGAGACCGTGGTGGTGGCCTGCACGCAAGAAAAGCGTTTGTTCAGTGAACTGGCCGAGCAAACCGAAGGCGCTGTTTCTCCGATCCGCTTTGTCAACATCCGCGAAACCGGTGGCTGGGGCCGCGAAGCCGAACACGCCACACCCAAAATGGCCGCCTTGTTGGCCGCAGCCCGTTTGCCCGAACCTGAGCCAGTGGCCACCGTCACTTACAAAAGCGAAGGCCGCGTGCTCATCATCGGGGCCATCGATGTGGCCGAACGCGCCGCCAGTTTCTTGTCAGATGCGATGCAGGTCACCATTTTTGCGCAAGGCCCTGGCAACACCGGGGGCAGTCAGGAGCGGCGCCATCCTGTGGTGGCCGGGCGCTTGCAAAGCCTGAGCGGCTGGCTGGGCGCCTTTGATGTGACTTGGGATGCCAGCAACCCGATTGATCTGGACCTGTGCACCCGCTGTAACGCCTGCGTGGCCGCTTGCCCCGAGCAGGCCATTGGCCTCGATTACCAGGTGGACCTGTCGCGTTGCAGCTCGCACCGCGACTGCGTCAAGGTGTGTGAAGCCGCAGGTGCCATCGACTTCAGCCGCGACGCCCGCCCACAAACCGAGCGCTTCGATGTGGTGCTGGACTTGCGCGGCGATAAAGCCTCGCCCACGTTTTCATCGCACGCGTTGCCGCAAGGCTATTTCCGCTGGGATGGGCAAGATCTGCCCACCTTGCTGAAGGTGCGCGAACTGGTGGGCGAGTTTGAAAAACCCCGTTTTTTTGCCTACAAACAAAAGCTTTGCGCCCACAGCCGCAATGGACAAGTGGGTTGCAGCGCCTGCATTGACATCTGCTCGGCCGAAGCCGTGCGCTCTGACAAAAGCCGCCAGCAAATCGTGGTCAACCCGAACCTGTGTGTGGGCTGCGGCGCATGCACCACGGCTTGCCCCACGGGCGCACTGACCTACGCCTATCCGCGCCCGGCAGAGCAAGGTGCCAAGATCCGCGCATTGCTCTCGGCCTACCAAGCCGCTGGCGGACGCGATGCTGCTTTGCTTTTGCACAGCCAAGAAAAAGGCCAGGCTCTGATCGATGAGTTGGGCCGCGGTGCGCAGCTGGGCGTCATGCAGGGTGTGCCTGCCCGGGTCATGCCCGTGGCCCTGTGGCACACCGCCAGTGTGGGCCTGGAGCTGTGGCTGTCGGCCGTGGCCTATGGCGCACGCCAGGTCATGGTGCTGATCACCGCCGAAGAAGCGCCGCAATACCGCGCCGCGCTCATGGAGCAAATGGCCGTGGCTCAAAGCCTGCTCAACGGCCTGGGTTACACCGGTGTGCATTTCCAGCTGATCGAAGCCAAAACCGCAACATCTTTGGATGGTGATTTGCAGCGCCTGTGCGCCCGCAGCCTCAAGACCGCAAGCCTGCCCACAGGCCCTGCCGTGGCCGCCCGGCACGCGGTGCAGGCCGAAAAGCGCAGCAACCTCGAGCTGGTCATCGACCACCTGATGGCGCAGTCGCCCGTGATGGCGATGGACGAGACCAGTCGACCCAAGGCGCTGGCCTTGCCTGCCGCTGGGTCGCCATTAGGCAGCATCTCGGTGGACGGCAGCAAGTGCACGCTGTGCATGAGCTGTGTGGGCGCTTGCCCTTCGTCGGCGCTGCAAGACAACCCCTTGCAGCCTGAGTTGCGTTTTGTCGAGAAAAACTGCGTGCAATGCGGTCTCTGTGTCACGACCTGCCCCGAAAATGCGATCACGCTGCAGCCACGCCTGTCGCTGCTGACCGAACGGATGCAGCCGCGCGTGGTGCACAGCAGCCCGCCTTACGCCTGCATCCGCTGCGCTAAACCCTTTGGCACCCTCAAAGCCATCGAGACCATGCTGGGCCGCCTGACAGGCCACAGCATGTTCCAAGGCCCGGCCCTGGAGCGCCTGAAAATGTGCGGCGACTGCCGCGTCATTGACATGTTCACCGACGAGAACCAAGTGCGCATCACCGATGGCCAACTGCCCCCCAAAAAACGATAAATGCTTGCCATGAGCCAAGACCTGAACCTGTCCGCCAGCAGCCACGCGCTGGACGAAGAAACCGCCCGCGCCGAGGTGTACGGCCTGCTGTCGCAGCTGCTGTATGCCGCGCCTTCGGCCGATTTGCTGAGCCAGTTGCAGGTGGCCGTGACCGAGGCCCCCGATGCCGGTGGCTTTTTGGAGGAGCCTTGGCGCAATTTGGTGGCCAGCGCACGCAGCCTGAACCACGATCAGGTGGTGACCGAATACAACCGCCTGTTTGGTGGGGTGGGCAAGCCCGAGGTTTACCTGTATGGCTCGCACTACCTCAGCGGCTTTTTGAACGAAAAGCCACTGGTCAAACTGCGCGACGACCTGGCAGCCTTGGGCTTGGGCAAAGGCGAGGGCATGTCCGACACCGAAGACCATGTGGCTTATGTTTTCGAAGTCATGCGCTACCTGATTGCCGGGGACGATGTGGCCGTGGCCAACCTCACGCACCAAATGGCATTTTTCAGCCAACATCTGCAGCCGTGGGTGCCGCAAATGTGCCAAACACTGCAGGCGCATCCTGCAGCCGTTTTTTATGCCCGCTTGGCCGAATTCACCGAAGCTTTCCTGAGTGTAGAAACGCAGGGCTTCGATTTGGTGGCTTGATTGAAATTTTCAACATTTCAACATTTCAATTTGAAATTAATGACGAGCCGACCTAGGGTTTTCACTGACGGGCGAGCCTTGGGTGCGCTGCATAATTCTTAACCAAGCGGTAATTTTTCGCGCTTGATAGTTCAACCACGATTGGAGATTCACTTTGTCAGACAACAAAACCCCACGCCGTCGTCATCTTCTCAAAGGTGCAGCTGTTGCTGCCGGTGCACTGTCTGCACCCATGATCGCCACGGCCCAAACCGGCCCGATTTCCATGCGCTGGCAGAGCACCTGGCCTGCCAAGGACATTTTCCACGAGTACGCACTGGACTACGCCAAGAAGGTCAACGACATGACCGGTGGCGATCTGAAAATTGAAGTGCTGCCCGCTGGTGCTGTGGTGCCTGCTTTCGGTTTGCTCGAGGCGGTCTCTAAAGGCACTTTGGACGGTGGTCACGGTGTGTTGGGTTACCACTATGGCAAGCAAAACGCTTTGGCATTGTGGAACTCTGGCCCGGCCTTCGGCATGGACGCCAACATGATTTTGTCCTGGCACAAGTACGGCGGCGGCGCAGAGCTGCTGGCCAAGTTGTACGCCTCCATTGGCGGCAACGTGCAGTCCTTCCTGTACGGCCCCATGTCTACCCAGCCCTTGGGCTGGTTCAAAAAGCCGATCACCAAGTCATCTGACTTCAAAGGCTTGAAGTTCCGCACCAACGGATTGGCCATTGACTTGTTCACCGCCATGGGCGCTGCCGTGAACGCCTTGCCAGGCGGTGAGATCGTGCCAGCCATGGACCGCGGCCTGCTGGACGGCGCTGAGTTCAACAATGCCACCTCTGACCGTATTTTGGGCTTCCCCGATGTCTCCAAGGTGTGCATGCTGCAAAGCTACCACCAGAGCGCTGAGACGTTTGAGATCATGTTCAACAAGACCAAGTACGACGCCTTGCCTGCCAAGTTGAAGGCTGTGATCGCGGGTGCCACAGAAGCTGCTTCGGCCGACATGTCTTGGAAAGCCATTGACCGTTACTCCAAGGACTACATCGAGTTGCAGACCAAAGACAAGGTCAAGTTCTACAAAACACCCGATGCGATTTTGCAAGACCAACTGAAAATATGGACTGAAATTGTTGAAAAGAAGTCTTCGGAAAATCCATTGTTCAAAGAGATCGTGGAATCGCAGCGCGCCTTCGCACAGCGTGCCGTCAAGTGGGACCAGGACACCAACATCAGCCGTCGCATGGCTGTGAACCACTTCTTCGGAGCGAAAGCCCCAGCCCCTAAAAAAGGTTGATTTTTTCTAGCTTCCCCTACAGCCATCCAGTCAACCTGGATGGCTGATTCATTTATGCGGTTCCCTTATGCAAAATCTCTTGCTCCTTATTGACAGAGTCAGTACTTGGATTGGTCAATTTTTTTCCTGGCTGATCGTGGCGTTGACCTTCATGATCTCTTGGGAGGTGTTCTCTCGGTATGTGCTGGACAGCCCTCATGCCTGGGCCTTTGACGTGATGAGCATGATGTATGGCTCGCTGTTCATGATGGCGGGTGCCTACACCTTGTCCAAGAATGGCCATGTGCGCGGCGATGTGCTTTATGGCTTTTTTCCGCCCCGCCTGCAGGCCTGGTTGGACTTGACGCTGTACATCCTGTTCTTCATTCCCGGTGTGGTGGCTTTGGCTTATGCCGGCTATGGTTTTGCTGCCGAGTCTTGGGCCATCAACGAACACTCCAACGTGACGGCCGACGGTCCGCCCATCTACCCGTTCAAAACCATTTTGCCCATTGCGGGTGCCTTCCTTTTGGCTCAAGGTTTGGTTGAAATTGTCCGTTGCATCGTCTGCATCAAGCAGGGGGAGTGGCCCAAGCGTGGCGATGACGTGGACGAGGTCGATGTCGAAAAACTCAAGCAAATGGTCAATGTGAAAGACGAAGACATCGTCAAGTTGGGCGAGTTGGTGGCTGCCAAGGGAAATCAAAAATGAAAAAAGAAGTCTGGTTTGGCCTGACGATCATGGCCTTGGTCGTGTTGTCGGCCTTTGTTTTGTTGCCTCCTCCTTCCGAGATGGCGAACGGTCATTTGGGACTGTTGATGCTGGCCTTGGTGGTGGTGGCGATCATGTTGGGTTTCCCCACAGCGTTCACCCTCATGGGCATGGGCATGATCTTCGCCTGGATTGCTTACCGAAGCTCCAACCCCGATCTGGCGGTTCAGCAAACGCTTGACTTGATGGTTCAGCGCGCTTTCTCGGTCATGTCCAACGACGTGCTGATCTCGATTCCTTTGTTCGTGTTCATGGG
>CAJBLW010000252.1 GCA_903953985.1 uncultured Burkholderiales bacterium | reverse complement strand
GGGCGTGGTGGCGCAGCGCCTGGCCCAACCTGGCGAGCGCGTGGCCATCGAGGCCCGGCTGATCGAGGTCATCAACCTCTCGCAACTGGAGATAGAAGCCGCCCTGACAGCCGAAGACGCCAGCCGCGTGCGGGTGGGGATGACAGCGCAGTTGCAGGTGGAGGGCGTGGCCAAGCCGGTGCCGGCCAAAGTTTTGCGCATCAACCCCAGCGCCCAAATGGGCAGCCGCAGCGTCGTGGTTTACTTGGGCGTCCAAGGCCGCGAAGGCTTGCGCCAAGGCCTGTTTGCACAGGGCAGCCTGGAAACGCAAAGCATGCAGGTGCTGGCCGTACCCGTGACCAGCGTACGCACCGACAAGCCGCAGCCCTATGTGCAGGTGCTGCAGAACGGTTTGGTGCGGCACATCACTGTGCGGACCGGCGAGCGCAGTGAAGGTGAGCGACTAAACCTGGTGGCCGTGACCGGCGTGTCCGAAGGCGAGCAAGTGCTTTCGGGAAGCGTGGGGGCATTGCGCGAAGGGGTGCAAGTCAAGTTCACTGCAACGGCCAAGTCAGATTTGACCCCGGCAGCGGCGCAGGCCACCCCTGCCAGCGCAGCGAAATAACAGGGTTTACAGCATGTGGTTCACCCGCGTCAGTTTGCAAAACCCGGTGTTTGCCACCATGGTCATGTTGGCCCTGGTGGTGATGGGCATCTTCTCGTTTCAGCGCCTCAAAGTCGATCAATTTCCCAACATCGACTTTCCGGTGGTGGTCATCAGCACCGAATACCCTGGCGCATCACCCGAGATTGTGGAGAGCGAAGTCTCCAAAAAAATTGAAGAAGGCGTCAACTCGATCGCGGGCATCAGCGCCCTGACCTCGCGCAGCTATGAAAACCAGTCCGTCGTGATCATGGAGTTCCAGTTGCAGATCGACGGCCGTAAAGCAGCCGAGGATGTGCGCGAAAAAGTCGCCTCGCTTCGCCCCTTGCTGCGCACCGAAATCAAAGAACCCCGGGTGCTGCGCTTTGACCCTTCCAGCCGCGCCGTATGGTCGCTGGCGGTCATCCCCGATGGCAATCGACTCACTGCGGTCGAGCTGACCAACTGGTCCGAGCAGGTGCTGAAAAAGCGGCTGGAAAACGTGCGTGGTGTGGGCTCGGTGACCTTGGTGGGCGGCAGCAAACGCGAGATCAACCTCTATTTGCAACCGGCCAACATGGAGGCCTTGGGCGTCACCGCCGAGCAAGTGGTCACCGCCGTGCGCAACGAAAACCAGGATTTGCCCGTGGGTGCGATCCGCTCGCTGGAGCAAGAGCGCATGGTGCAGATCAGCTCGCGCATGCAAAGGCCCGAGGACTTTGGCCGCATCATCGTGGCCCGCAAAAACGGCACCCCCATTCGCTTGTCTCAAGTGGCTACGGTGCAAGACGGCGCGCAAGAGCTGGAAAACCTGGCGCTTTACAACGGCCAACGCACGCTCTTGATGTCGGTGCAAAAGTCGCAAGACGAAAACACCATTCAAGTGGTCGATGGCCTGGTCAAGGCCGTGGCCGAGTTGAAAGGCCAACTGCCGCCGGGCATCAAGCTCGAGCCCATCACCGACAACTCGCGGCCCATACGCGTATCGGTGAACAACGTGCGCCAGACCCTGATTGAAGGGGCCATCCTCACGGTGCTGATCGTGTTTTTGTTCCTCAACTCCTGGCGCTCCACGGTCATCACGGGCCTGACGCTGCCGATCTCGCTGATCGGCACCTTCATGTTCATGCAGATGTTCGGCTTCACCATCAACATGATCACGCTGATGGCGCTGAGCCTGAGCGTGGGTCTCATGATCGACGACGCCATCGTGGTGCGCGAGAACATTGTGCGCCATGTGCAAATGGGCAATAGCGCCTACAAGGCCTCTTTGGAGGGCACCCAAGAAATTGGCCTGGCCGTGCTGGCCACCACCTTGTCCATCGTGGCGGTGTTTTTGCCCATTGGCTTCATGGAAGGCATCATCGGCAAGTTCTTCCACGAGTTCGGCATCACCATCGTGGCGGCCGTGATGATCTCGATGTTCGTCAGCTTCACCCTCGACCCCATGCTTTCGAGCATCTGGCACGACCCGGCCATCGACACGCATGGCAAAAACCACCCCCCCCTGGGCTGGTACGACAAAAGCATTGGCCGTGTGACCGGCTGGTTTGACCGAGCCACCGAGCGCCTGGCCGATGGCTACCAAGGCATCTTGCGCTGGGCGCTGGGGCACAGAAAGTCCACCGTGTTTCTGGCGTTGGGCATTTTCGTGGCCAGCGTGTTCATGGTCCGGCTGCTGGGCACCGAGTTCGTGCCCAAAGCGGATTTTTCCGAAACCTCGCTCAAGTTCGAAACCCCGGTGGGCACCTCGCTCGAAGCCACCGAAGCGAAAACCCGCCAGGTCGAAGCCATCCTGCGCGACTTCCCGGAAGTGCGCTACACCGTCAGCACCATCAACACCGCCAACGCCCAAGGCAAGAACAACGTCAACCTGTACATCCGTTTGGTTGACCGCAAAAACCGCAGTCGCAACGCCGACCAGATGTCGGCCGTGCT
>CAJBLW010000251.1 GCA_903953985.1 uncultured Burkholderiales bacterium | reverse complement strand
GGGCAAGCATGGTCACGCTCATGTCATTCGCACCGGGCAAGCTGATACCCGATGAAATACCTTGTTCAGCTCATTTACTTCAATGCCGGTGGGGGCCACAGGTCGGCTGCGCTGGCTTTGCAGGAAGTCATTGCACAAAAGCACCCTGACTGGTCGGTGTCGTTGGTCAACCTTTTCGAGGTCGTTGACTCGGATCGCTACTACCAAAAACTGACCGGCTTTGCACCCGAAGACTTGTACAACCTGAGGCTGAAAAAAGGCTGGACCCGTGGCTTGGCCACCGAGCTCAAAATTTTTCAGGCCATGATCAGGCTGACCCTGCCGAAGCTCAAAAAGAAGTTGCGGTCATTTTGGGGCAGCAACCCTCCGGATATGGTGGTCTCGCTGGTGCCCAATTTCAACAAAGTGATGTACGAAGCACTTCGGGACGAATTGCCGGGCGTGCCCTATGTCACGGTTCTGACCGACATGGCCGACTACCCGCCCCACTTTTGGATGGAGCCTCGGCAAGGCCAGTACATCATTTGCGGCTCAGCGTTTGCGGCTTCCCAGGCGGCTGCGCTGGGTTATGACCACCGGGCCATCGTCACCACATCGGGCATGATTTTGCGCCCTGATTTTTACCGCAGGCAGTCGGTGGACAAAGCGGCCCAGCTCACAGAGATGGGTCTGGAGCCGAATGTCCCCACGGGCTTGATCCTGTTTGGTGGGCATGGTTCCTCTGAAATGCTGCAGATCGCCAAGGCACTGCCGGGCCGACAGCTGATTTTTGTAGCGGGCCACAACACCGCTTTGGCCAAAAAAATGGCAGCGCAATCGGCGTCAGCCAAGCACCATGTCATGGGTTTCGTCCAAGACATTCACCTCGTCATGCACGTGTGTGATTATTTTGTGGGCAAACCCGGCCCCGGCAGCTTGAGTGAGGCGGTGCACATGGGTTTGCCCGTCATCACTTTCCGCAACGGCGCCACCATGCCGCAAGAAAGGTACAACACGGTGTGGTTGGAAGAGAACCAACTGGGCAAGGTGATTGCGTCGGTCAGTGAATTGCCTGGTGCTGTGGACGCGCTGTTGAGCGACTTGCCGCTTTACCATCAACATGTCCAACAAATGAACAACCAGGCGGTGTTCGAAGTGGTCGACGCTTTGGGGGCGATCAAGGCGGGTTGAGCAAGCCGTCTTGGGGCGGTGTATGACCAGCGCACAAACAGAAATCGCCAGCCACGCCAGGCACACGAGCGTGGATGGCCTGCGCTACATCGCCTATCTGCTGACTCTGAATTGAACCCGGTCCTCAGTTCGCAGGGGCCAGCGTGAGCTCGATGGCGTAGGGCGTTGGCAAGGGCCCGTGTTGTTGGAGCCTGAGGGTCATGGGGCCTTCACCGCGCCACTGAGGTCCAGTGTTTGCTAACACATTGCGATTCAAGTCACTGAGACCGATCTGACCCCATGCCAGCATGCGTTTGGTGTCCATTCCCGCATCGAAAACGGTGCTGCGCTGCAAGGCATAAGACGCAAAATCGTCTGAGGCATAGTGCACCAACTTGAAAGACATCAGCATTTGGCCTTGGGGTACTTCCCAACGCACATGGTTGGCATCACCGCGCACCACCACGCCATGAATCAAATAGGTCTGCAAGCCAGACGCCAAAACACTGGGTTGCAAGGGGTTGCCAGAGACTTCGTGGGTCAACAGGCTGGGGCTTTGCAAGTCGATGGCTCGGGCCTCAGACGGGTTTCCCGCGACATCCACTTGCCTGAGCCAAAGCCGGGTGATGCCATGGCCCAAAATTCCCAAAGCGGGGCCGCTGCCCACATGCCAAGGGGCCTGGCCATTCAATGAGTATTCCCACCGCGCACCCGACTCAAGGCCCGATAACTGCAAACGGTTGGTGAGGCCGTCCAACTGTGGGGTAACGGACAAGGCCAGCGGGGCCAGGGTATCGAGCACGCAACGGACTCTCACGATCTCTGAAGTGTTGCCCGCGTCATCGCGGGCGCGCACCCAGATCGTCTTGGCCCCATCGTCCTTGACTTCAAAAGTGTTCCCTTGGCCACGGGTCCAGGTTGCGCCCAGATCGAATGAAAACTCCCAATCGATGTCGGCACTGTCCACACCCCACAAACCATTGTGGGTGACGCCGTCGCTCACGCTCAAACCTGTGTCATTGAAAGACAGAACAGGGGCTTTGAGTTTGACCACCCCAGCTTTTGGCGTTGGCAGGGCGGACACTGTTGAACCCCAATTTTTGTCTGCAGGCGCAGAACCTGTGCTCGCGCACGACACTGAAACCAAAGCAGCGGCCAGCACCTGGAAAAGCTGAAATTTTTTCTGTTGGCGAAACAACATGTCGGTGGCCTCTCTGGTGATTTGAGCGCGATTGGATGAGACCCATGTGTCAATTTCGTGAATTTTTAAGAGTCTTTTTGAATGACGTCCTCAATGACCTGTGAGGACCATTCGCCAAGACCGCCAGTGTCCTGTGTCTCCGGCTTGACCGTCTTTGAGTTGAATCTGCCAACCCTGTTGTGACTGGCTCTGTGATGCGCCTTGCACTGAACCTTGAAGGCCCTCGCCCATGTGTCGAACGCTGTGAAAGGTCCATCCACGTGACAAGTCGCCACAAGGCCCGGACAGGCTGTCAGGGCATGAGTGGGGTTTGGCCAGTTGGCTACGCGTGCCGGAGGGGGAAATCAAAAGCACGTCAAGATCGGCAACATAAGCATGGTCAACTTCCAGCGTGACCTGCACAGACTCCACAATCTTCAGATCACAGCCCTCAAACCGGGCCGTGGTGATCAGCGCTGGAGACGGACTGTCGCCAATCGCGAGGTCAACCCTCTGCAGTCCACTGTCGCAACGCCGCTCAGCAGGAAGCCCAGCAAAGTTGCGCGCCGCTGCGACAGCGTCACCGGCGTGCACACGACCAAAACCGACCCGCGGATGAAACCCCTGCGCATTCATGACCGAAGGCTCGGCCTGCTCTGGGCTCAGATCGGCCGGACGTGCTGTGCGCGCCAGCAGCCATCGCACATCGCGCCAACCCAGCGACGGGTTGGCCTCCAGCATCAGCGCCACCACACCTGACACCATGGGTGCGGAGGCCGATGAGCCCCCTGCAAACGCAGCATAGTCGGCATTTTCTGGCAATGGGCCTGCTGCCAAGCCGCGTGGGCCGGCAATGTCAGTGGTCCAGATGTCGGCCCCGGTATCGGTGCGGCGCAAAAGGCTCATCGATGGCGCACTGATCAACACGTTGGAACCCGGCTCGGCATACGATGATGGACGGCCGCGGTGATCTACCGCACCCACGGCCAACACGCCAGGGTGATTGACATAACCATCACGATTGCTGTCTTCATCGAGACCGCCGTTGCCAGCAGCAAACACCACCACCATGCCGCGGCCACGACGCCCTTGAACCAGCGCATCAGCCATCGCCTCGCGCCAAGCGGGGTCGCTGCTTTGGTAGCTGGCCTGTCCGCTGGAAGAGTCAAGAGAGCCCCAGCTGTTGTTGACGATGTCGGCACCCAGGTCAATGGCCGAGCGCATGGCTGAAGCCACCAAGCCGGTCACAACACCGTTGTAAGCCACAAATTTGGCTTCAGGCGCGACGCCCCGCCCGCCCAAACTGTTGTTGGCGCTGGCCACAGCGATGCCAACCACCGCCGTGCCATGCGCATCGTCCCATTGACCCGCGCTGGGGTTGTAAGCTGCACCTGCTGGTGCAGGCGGTGGCGAAGGATCCACACTAGGCAGCATGCCGTTGAGGGTGAACACATTGGCCACCAAATCGGGGTGGTTCAGTTGCACCGCGCCATCCACAAAGGCCAGCAGTACACCACGCCCTGTTTCCTTGACGCCCTGCAAACCAATATCCATCCCCGGTACGCCACCACTTTGCCCTGTGTTGAACAAGTGCCACTGGCGCTCAAGTAAAGGGTCTGGCCCTGGCGTGGTCGGCGGCACGACGGGTGCAGGTCCCAAAGCCTGAACGTCCCCGCCACCCCCCCCGCAGCCCGACAAAAGGCCTGCCAGCAGCAAACTGGCCATGACCGTTTTCACGCGCTCATTACACGGTTTCAAAAACAAGCTCAATGGCATATTCGGTGGCCTGAAGGCCAGTTTGTTGGAACCAAAGTGTCATGGATCCCGCAGTCAACTGACTGGGTGCGACATCCTGAATCACGTTTCGATTTAGATCTTGCGGCCCCATATGGCCGTAGACCAGCATGCGGTTGACATCGTAGCCCGCATCAAAAAATGCGGCCCGCTGCAAGGCATAAAAAGCGATCCGGTCAGAGGAAACATAGTGAACCAGCCGCATGGATTGCAGGCGCTGACCGACCGGAATGTCCCAGCGGATGTAGTCAGCATCCCCTTTCACAACGGAGCCGTGTAGCACCACCGTCTTGGCCTGCTGCAAGGACAACACGCTGGGCTGCAATGCACTGCCTGAGGCCTCATGCCATGTCGAGCTATCGGGCTCCCAAAGGTTGACCCGCTCCAAAGGTGACCGGTTGCCCGCAAGGTCCACTTGCCTCAGCCACAGCACGGTCAAGGCATTGCCCATCAGGGCCAAGCTGTCGCCGGTCCCCGTCAGCCAAGTGCGCGTGTCATCCAAAGAGTATTCCCACTGCCCCTGGTCTTCGACCCCCGAAACCCGCACCAATCGGGTTTGGTCTTGGGACGCCACGGCCGCTTGAACAGCGGCTGGCGGCATGGTGTCCAGCACGCAACTGACCATCTCGATTTCTGAGGTATTGCCCATGTTGTCAAAGGCGCGCACCCAGATGGTTTTGGCACCGTCGCCCTGCACGTCAAAGCTGTCACCTTGTCCCCGAATCCATGTGGCTCCCCTGTCAAATGAAAACTCCCAGTTCTCAGGACTGTTGACACTCCATGCACCGATGCGGGTCGTGCCGTCGGTCACGCTCAAGCCCGTATCGGTGAAAGAAAGTACAGGTTTGGGCAGGAATCTAACAACTCTCTCAGGTGTTGGCGGCATGCCGACAAGCTCCTGGCCCGCCCCGGCGTTGGACGCAGGGTGAGTGGCATCACCGCCACCGCCACAAGCTACCAAACACAGTAACAAAGTGGCAGCAAGCAAGGGCCACACAACAATGTAATGAAAGATCGAGGACATTGATTTAGCCCTTTGAATCAAGGCGAATGTATGCGCGGTGTCAGCACATCCCGTGTGACGAGTCAATGAGAAAGGGCCACCCCAAGGGTGGCCCAATCAGCGTCAACAACACCAGGTTGGCAAGCCAACCGGTGCTGTGAACATCAGGTACCGATCACGCCACCGTCGTTCTTGCGGATGACCACCGTGCCTGAGCGTGGGCGACCGCCAGTGGGGCCATCAGGCCATTTCGAGAAGGCCGTAGGGTTCTTGTTGACCCATTCAGCCTTAAGAGCATCGGTGGCCTGTGCCTTGTAATCAGCCGGGGCATTAGGATGGCTACTCACTTCACCTGGATGCTGGATGTTGATGAACATGGTGCGTCCATCGGGTGTCCAGCAAACGCCTGTGACCTCGCAGCCCGCTGGGCCAACTAGGAAACGGGTGATTTTCTTGGTGGTGATGTCGGCCACCAGCATCTGGTTGTTGCCTTGGTTGGCATAGTCACCTGTGTTGGAGTATTGACCATCCGTTTGAATCCAGAGACGGCCTTCGGGGTCGACCTGAATGCCATCTGGCGAATTGAAGGTGTTGGTCGCGTCGATGTTACTTGAGCCTTTCTTTGCACCGTCCAATGATGGATTACCAGCGATCACGAAGATGTCCCAGTTGAAAGTCAGGGCAGCGGCATCTGCACCCATTTCATTGATGCGGATCACATGGCCCCAGTTGTTAACAGCGCGGGGGTTGGCCTCGTCCAAGGGTGGGCGGGCGGTACCAGCTGTGGTCGACCCGTTGACGTTGTTAGTAGATGCCGTGGTCGTACCGCGACGATTGTTGTTGGTGCAAGCCAAGAACACTTCGCCGGGCTTGGTGCGGTTGGCAGCCACCCATTCTGGGCGGTCCATCATGGTGGCGCCAACGCGGTCTGCGGCTTGGCGGGCCTTGATCAACACTTCGGCCTGGTTGACAAAACCGTTCTCAGCGGTCAAGCCGTTTTGGCCAAACACCAAAGGCAACCAAACACCTGTGCCCTGGTTGTCGCCAACCACGGTACCAGCGTCAAATTTGGCCACATGCAAAATACCGCTGTCCAGCAGGTTCGCGCCACTGACCTTGTTCGCTGCGTCATAGGTGCCGGTCGACACGAATTTGTAGAGGTACTCGCCGCGCTCGTCGCAGCCGGTGTACACCACTGCCTTGTTGGCCTTGGAGAGCACACATTCAGCATTCTCGTGCTTGAAGCGGCCCAAGGCGGTGCGCTTCTTGGGTGTGCTATCGGGATCATAGGGGTTGATTTCAACCACCCAGCCGTGTCGGTTGGGTTCGTTGGGGTTGACATTCACGTCAAAGCGAGGGTCGCCCTTGTGCCAGTTGTAACCGAAGCCGGCAGCAGAAATGCCATATCGGTTTTGCAGGGGGGTGGGGGAGAATGCAGTGTCTGTGCCAAAGTAGCCGTTGAAGTTCTCTTCACAGGTGATGTAGGTGCCCCAGGAGGTCTGGCCGGCGCCGCAATTGTTGAGCGTGCCCAGCACCAAAGTGCCGGAGGGGTCGGCTGCGGTTTTCAGCAGGTCGTTGCCAGCAGCAGGCCCGGAAATCAACATGGGCGTGTAACCGGTGATGCGGCGGTTGTAGGGCGAGCTCTTCACGTACTCCCACTTGCCAGCGGTATTGCGCTTAACTTCGATGACCGACACACCATGGGCAGCCAGCTGTTTTTTGGTGTTGTCTGCGATTTCGGGCTTGTTGTAATTGGCCACGTCGTGGAAGTACTCAGGATTGATGTACTCATGGTTCATGGCCAATATACCGTGGCTGCTGCCATCGGTACCTGGGAAGGGGAAGAAGTTGATGCCATCGTGGTTGTCGCCGGACTGTTGCTCTTGTGCTTGCCAAGATTGGCTGGCATCACCAATGAAGGCGGGCGCACCAGGCAAGATGGGGTCACCCCAGCGGTACATCACATCGGCGGTGTAACCCTCGGGCACCACAATGGCATCTCCGGTGCTGGTGGCCACGGCCTTGAAGCCGATGGAGCCTGGTGTTGGAGCCGCAACTGTGCTGCCACCACCGCAGGCCGTCATGGCGCTGCCAAAGATACCGAGCAAGCCCAAAGCTGCACCGGATTTGAGCATGTTGCGGCGGCTCGGGTTGAGAGCGATTTCACGCTCGATCAGATCATGCAAGTGGTCGTTGGATGATGGATTGGAAACACCGTCATCGTCACGGATCATGTTGGACATAGCGTCACTCCTGTGGGTTGTTAAAGCTGATAAATGCTAAAAAATTCATGTGAAAAATTGATGACGTTGAACTTGGAAATTTAGAAAAAAATCTAACTTGGAAGAGTCTTTAATTCGTCATCATTCTTTCTTTTTTTTGACATTGAATTCGGGTCAAATGAGTTTGAAAAAAGTTAATCGCCTGTTTCTGATCACCTGTCGCGCTCGGTCGGATATTTCTGCCGTGGTCGCTTTTTGTCGAATGGCTTTTTTGGATGGGGATAAAACGTAAAAATGGCAAACGGGTTTTTATGGCATGCACTCTGGGTACACAAAATTACAGTGCTAACCAGGCCACCCTAAACATGATGTAGAACTTTTCAAAGCATCCATGATGTTGAATTTTTACAAGAAGCTTCTTTGCAGTTTCATGGGCTTTGCGCTGGTATTTGGAGCGCATGGTTTTTACGATGTTGCGATACCCCAGGCGGCCTTCACTTTGCAGTTGCTGCACATTTCCGACGCTGACGGTTCGGACACCACGGCGCTCAACAGCGTGGCCAATCTGTCTGGGATGATCCAGAAGTTCCGCGCCCAGTACCCCCAGCAAACCTTGACCGTGAGCTCGGGTGACAACTACATTCCTGGGCCACGCTTCAATGCGGCCAATGACAGCAGCTTGACTGCCGCACTGGGTGTGGCCGAAGTGGGGCGTGCGGACATTGCTTTCTTGAATGCGATGGGCGTGCAGGCTTCGGCCATCGGCAACCACGAACTGGATTTGGGCACCAAGCAGTTCGCTGACATGATCAAACCCAGTGGCGCATGGTCAGGCGCACGCTTTCCCTATTTGGCCTACAACGTGGACTTTGCAGCCGACAGCGAAGTGGCCAGTTTGAAGTTGGCCAATGGCGGCAAAGCAGCAGAGCAATCGGGTAAATTGACCGGCTGGACGGTGGTGGACGTTGGCGGTCAAAAAATTGGCGTGATCGGCGCGAGTTCGCCCGTTTTTGCCAACATCACCTCGCCCGGAAAATTGCAATTCATGCCTGCGTTGACCAGCAGCGAGGTGGATGTGACCGGCTTGGCGTCGGTCATTCAAAAAGGCGTGGACGAGATGACCGCTGCGGGCATCAACAAGGTGGTGCTGTTGGCCCACATGCAAACCCTGGCCATTGAAAAAGCCTTGGCCCAACGTTTGAAAAATGTGGACATCATCGTCGCCGGGGGGTCCAACACCTTGCTGTCCGATGCCAACGATGTGCTGCGCACTGGAGACAAATCTGCAGGTGACTACCCCTATCAAACCAAGGACGCTGCGGGCCAGCCCACTGTGGTGGTCAACGTTGACGCGGATTACAAATATCTGGGGCGCTTCATGGCCCCGTTTGACGACAAGGGCGTGCTGATCCCCCAACGCTTTGACAACAAACTCTCGGGTGCCTGGGTGACCAGCGAGACCGAAGACAGTGAGGGCGGTGTCACCGTTTCAGGCTTGGTGATCCAGGTGCGTGATGCCATCAAGGCCGTGCTCAAGACCAAAGATGGCAATGTGTTCGGCAAAACCGGTGAGTTTTTGGAAGGCCGCCGCGCGGCTGTGCGCAACGAAGAGACCAACTTCGGCAACCTGACGGCGGACGCCAACCTGTGGTACGCCAAATTGCTGGACCCAACGGTACAAATTTCCCTGAAAAATGGCGGCGGCATCCGCTCTGAAATTGGCGAAGTCCTGGCCCTGCCTGGGGCCACAACTGCTGCTGTGTTGACGGCACCCAAAGCCAATGCCGAAGCCAAACGTCAAGCTGGAGAAGTTTCGCAATTGGCGGTTGAAACGGCTTTGAAGTTCAACAACAAGCTGTGGGCTTTTAACGTCACAGCCACACAACTCAAGTCTTTGCTGGAGCACGGTGTGGCGGTGTTGGTCAGCCAGGGCCGTTTCCCTCAGGTGGGCGGTATGAGCTACAGTTATGACCCAAGCCGTACAGCGCAAGCCCTGGATGCCAATTTTGCCGTCACCACAGCGGGTGAGCGCATCCGGTCGCTCAAGGTGGGCAGCGATGTGGTGGTGCAAAACGGGGCCTTGGT
>CAJBLW010000250.1 GCA_903953985.1 uncultured Burkholderiales bacterium | reverse complement strand
TTTGTAGGGGCTGTCCTTGTGCGTGATCAGCAAGGCGTGGTAACCGAAGGTGCCGTCGGCATACATGAGTTGCGCAAAGACTTCGCCGTTCGACCGGTCCACGGCCTCCATGGCGGCTTTGTTGCCGTACCAAGCCACCTGGATTTTGTTGAACCGCATGGCTTCGATCACGCCGGCATAGTCAGGGGCATAGAACGACTGGATTTTTAGGCCCGTCTTTTTCTCCATATCGCGGAAGAAGGGCTCCCAGCGCTCGCGTTGGGCCGAAGCCGAATCGGTCGCGATGATGCCAAAGCTTATGTTTTGGGCATAAGCGCT
This sequence comes from uncultured Burkholderiales bacterium, assembly GCA_903953985.1. GTDB lineage: Bacteria > Pseudomonadota > Gammaproteobacteria > Burkholderiales > Burkholderiaceae_C > Limnohabitans_A. The sequence goes on along the minus strand of CAJBLW010000250.1, from coordinate 2,407 downwards.
GATGGCACCCAGGGAAATCAGGCCGGTGGCCAAGATGCGGGCAAGTTTCATGGTGAGGTCCTCAGGTTGAGAAAGTCAATGCGCCAGAAGTTGGCGCGTCGGGTTGAAAACGGGATCCGGAGTTTCAGGGGGGTGGTCCATGAACAACTCGTCGGAATGCGTGCCATACAGCTCGCGCAAGCGTTGGTTGTCCAGGCCCAGGGGAGAGCCGTCGTAGACCAGGCGACCTTCGCGCAAAGCGATGATGCGGTCGCAATATTGCCGCGCCAGGTTCACGTTGTGCAGGCTGATGACCAAGGTCATGCCTTGTTCTCTTTGTAGCTGGCGCAGCAAGTCCATGACCCTGCGGGTGGACTCAGGATCGAGCGAGGCCACAGGTTCGTCGGCCAGCAAAATGCGCGCGCCTTGCACCAGTGCGCGGGCAATGGCGGCACGCTGCTGTTGACCTCCCGAGAGGGTCGAGGCCCGTTGCATGGCTTGCTCTGACAGGCCCACAGAATGCAATGCTTTAAGTGCTTTGAATTTTTCTTCGGGCGTGAACCAACCGAGCAAGCTTCTGTGCAGGGGGATGTGGGGCAGCAGCCCCGTCATCACATTGGTCAGCACATCCATGCGGCCCACCAAATTGAACTGCTGAAAAATAATGCCGATGTGCGTGCGCAATTGGCGCACGTCTGTGTTCAGCTTGCCCGACTTCTGCAGGCTCTGGCCCCACAGCTGGATTTCGCTGTCTACACCATCCAGCCGTTCCAGCCCGCACAAACTTCGCAGCAAGGTCGATTTGCCTGAACCCGAGGCACCCAGCAAGCCCACACACTCGCCCTTGTCGATGCGCACATTGATGGCTTGAAGGGCCTGCCGGTCCTTTTGGAAGGATTTGCAGGCATTGATGATGCGGATGGCCAGTTGTTCATTTGACATGTCAGGCATGGTGCAAAGTGCCTGTGACGTTGTGATGAAGAAAATATGTCAGTTTGGTGGCGCGGCTGTTTTGTCATGCTTTTGACACGAGCCAAGTCCACAGTCTCGCCATGCAAAAAATGATGAACACACTTTTGGCGCTGTACGAGCAAGGCGGTGACCAGGTCTATGCGGGCGAATCGGTCACCCAGTTGATGCACGCTTGGCAATGCGGCCGTTTGGCTGAAAAGTCAGGCGCCAGCGCGGCTTTGCAGTTGGCCAGTTGGTTGCACGATGTGGGTCATTTGTGGGTGAATCTGGAAGGCACGCCCACCCTTAGAGGTCAAGACGATGTGCATGAAAGCATCGGTGCACAGGTGCTGCTGCCTGTGTTTGGTCTTGCTGTTTCAGAGCCTGTCCGCCTGCATGTACAGGCCAAGCGCTACTTGGTCGGCACACGCGAGATCTACGCCAGCAAACTGTCGCCTGATTCGGTGCGAAGCTTGCGTTTGCAAGGCGGACCGATGGGGCCGCAAGAGTGCGCTGCTTTTGAGTCGGAGCCTTTTTTTGCCGATGCTGTGAAGCTGCGCGTATGGGATGACCTGGGCAAAAAATCTGCTTGGTTTGAGGACACACGCCATGACGCCCTTGACCATTTGATGCAGTTAATGCATCGCGTGGCGCAGGTTCACGTCACTCAAATTTAACAAAAAAGACATGTCTTTGACACGGGCATGGGGGACCATTCATCACAGGAAAAAAGGAGCTGAAGTCATGAAAGAGTCACCCAACCCCACCTTTGTACTGTCCCCCGTTCAATTGCCAGGCGGGGCACTCCACTCGGGGTCAGCTGTCACCGGTCTGGACTTTTTGCCTCGGCGTCTACAAAGCACCATTGCAGTCAGCTGGGCGCAGCATCTGGACGAAGTTCGCGAAGCGCAGCGCCTGAGGTACCAGGTTTTTGCCAACGAGCTGGGCGCGCGTTTACCCAAATCGCTGCCGGGCCATGACATCGATTTATTCGACGATTACTGCGAACACCTGCTGGTCCGGGACAACGCCTCAGGCCAGGTCATTGGCACCTACCGGGTCCTCACGCCCGCGCAAGCCAAGCGAGCAGGCAGTACCTACAGCGACACCGAGTTTGACCTGACCCGTCTGCGCGATCTGCGCAGCCGCATGGTGGAGTTGGGCCGCAGTTGCGTGCACGCCGATTACCGTCACGGCGCAGTCATCATGGCCTTGTGGGGTGCCTTGTTTGAATTCATGGACCGCAACCGCCTAGACACCATGATCGGTTGCGCCAGTATCCCGATGTTGCACAACGGGGTGGTCACGGGTGATGTCGCAGCGAGCATCTGGCATCAGTTGCGTGAAAAGCACTTGGCCGAGATCCAGTTCCATGTGCGGCCACGTTTGCCGCTGCCTGTGGACGAGTTGGACCATGGTTTGGCCATCGATCCGCCCGCGCTCATCAGGGGCTATTTGCGCTTGGGCGCCAAGGTGC
>CAJBLW010000249.1 GCA_903953985.1 uncultured Burkholderiales bacterium | reverse complement strand
TTGCCAAAACACATGGCCTGCAGGCAGCGGCTCGGTGCGGAACACATCCAGTGTGGCCCCTGACAGGTGGCCACTGTCGATGAGGGCGAGCAGGTCCTCGTCGACCAAATGCTTGCCTCTGGCCACGTTGATCACGTAGCCTCCTTGTTGCAACTGCGACAGGCTGGCGTGGTTCAGCATGTTCTCTGTCTCGGACGTGAGCGGCATCAGGTTGACCAGCACACGCGTGGCCGCCAAAAACTCGGGCAGGCCTTGTGCCCCATGGAAGCAACGGATGCCGGGCAGGTCTTTGGGGCTGCGGCTGTAACCGTTGAGCGGGAACTCAAACACCTGCAAGGCCTTGGCCACGCGCTCGCCCAACACACCCAAGCCCATCACACCCACAGCAAAGTCGGCCCTGCTTTGTGGTTTGCGGTAAGACCAGCGTCCGGTTTTCACATCGGCCTCGTAAGCGTCCAGCTCGCGGAAATGCCGGATCACCGCATGGCAAACGAACTCGGCCATTTGTACGGACATGCCCGCATCATCCAGGCGAACGACCTTCAGGCTAGGTGGTAGCTTGAGCTGAAGCAAGGCATCCACGCCCGCGCCGATGTTGAACAGGGCCTGCAGGCCCGACTGCTCGTCTATGAACTGCTGGGGCGGCGCCCAAACGATGGCATGGTCAGCTTGGGGCGCGCCCGGAGCCCAGGCAAACACCTCGGCGGCAGGGAAGGCTTGTTGAACGGCTTGCACCCACGGCTCTGGGGGCAGGCTGGCAAAACAGATGGTGATTCTCATGCAGCGATTTTGTCAGCCCAGCTTGAGCAGCTCTGCCCCGTCGGCGACTTGGTCGCCCGGCGCGTAGAGCAACTCGGCCACCACGCCGTCTTTGGGCGCACTGATGGTGTGCTCCATTTTCATGGCTTCCATCACGGCCAGGGGCTGACCGGCTTTGACCTTGTCGCCCGCTTTGACGGCAAAGGACACCACCTTGCCGGGCATGGGGGCTGTGAGGCGACCGCCTTCTTGCGCGGCTTCGCCAGCATGCGCCAGTGGGTCGAGCACGGTGATGCGGGTCGCGCCTTGCGGCGTGAAGAGGTGCGCGGTCTCGCTTTGCCAGTCGAGCTGGCTTAAAACTCGTGGGGCGCTGCCCCACTGCACCCACAGGCCTGAGCCATGGGCAGCAAATGTCAGCACGCCAGATGCAGCGTCATCGCCTTCCAGCGACAGGCTCAGAGCACCGTCATGAAGGTAGTTCAGACGGGCCGAGCGGGGCTGGTCTTGCCAGACAAACTCAAAGCGGCGCTGCGCCAGGCCGTGCGACTGCCAGCCATCGCGGCGGCTGAAGGGGTCTGCACCCTGCAGGGCTTTTTCGGCGTGCAGGGTGTGGGCCACCACGGCGGCCACGGCGGCGGCTAAGCCCACGGTTTCTTGTTTGAACAGCACGTCGGCTTCGCGCTGAATGAGTGCGGTGTCGAGCTTGGCGGTGGCAAACGCCTCGCTGCGCACCACATGGCGCAAAAACTGCACATTGGTGTTCAGACCCACGATGTGGGTTTGCGCCAAAGCGGTGTCCAGCCGGGCCAGCGCTTGCTCGCGCGTGTCGCCATGCACGATCAGCTTGGCCACCATGGAGTCGTAAAACGGGCTGATGGTGTCGCCCTCGCGCACGCCGTCGTCCACACGGATGGTCCCCCGCTCGAAGCTGCTGGCTTGCGGCTTGCGGTAAACCTGCAAGGTGCCTGTGGCGGGCAAGAAGTTGTTGTCGGGGTTTTCGGCGCAAATGCGGGCCTCAATGGCGTGGCCCTGGATGCGCAACTGGTCTTGACGCAGCGGCAACGGCTGGCCACTGGCCACACGCAATTGCCACTCGACCAGGTCGAGGCCGGTGATGGCTTCGGTCACCGGGTGCTCTACCTGCAAACGGGTGTTCATCTCCATGAAAAAGAACTTCATGGACTCGGGTTGGTCATAGGCCGTTTGCTCGACGATGAATTCCACCGTGCCTGCGCCCACATAGTTGACCGCTTTGGCGGCGGCCACAGCCGCTGCGCCCATTTGCGAACGCAAGGCCTCGGTCATGCCGGGGGCAGGGGCTTCTTCCAACACCTTTTGGTGGCGGCGCTGCACCGAGCAGTCGCGCTCAAACAAGTACACGCAATTGCCGTGGGTGTCGCCAAACACCTGAATCTCGATGTGGCGTGGGCGCTGCACGTATTTTTCGATCAGCACGGCATCGCTGCCAAAGCTGTTGATGGCTTCACGCTGGCACGATGCCAGCGCTGCGGCAAAGTCTTCTGACTTTTCGACCACGCGCATGCCCTTGCCACCACCACCAGCACTCGCTTTGATGAGGGCGGGATAACCGATGCGGTCGGCTTCGCCTTGCAGCAGCGCCGGGTCTTGGTCTGCCCCGTGGTAACCGGGCACCAGCGGCACACCCGCTTTTTCCATCAAACGCTTGGATTCGGCCTTGAGGCCCATCGCCAAAATCGCCGATGCGGGTGGGCCGATGAACACCAAACCCGCTGCAGCGCAGGCCTTGGCAAAGTCTTCGTTCTCGCTCAAAAAGCCGTAGCCGGGGTGCACCGCTTCGGCGCCCGTGTCTTTGGCGGCTTGCAAAATCCGCTCCCAACGCAGGTAGCTGTCTTTGGGGGCTGAGCCGCCCACATGCACGGCCTCGTCGCAAGCCTGCACATGCTTGGCCCCAGCATCGGCGTCCGAATAAACGGCCACGGTCTGGATGCCCATTCGGTGGGCGGTGGCAGCAACACGGCAGGCGATCTCGCCTCGGTTGGCGATCAGTATTTTTTTGAACATGTCAATTTCTCCAAACCACTTGGTTATCTACGGCGTACAACTTGCAGGCAATCCCACGGCGTGCCTGGCAAAAACCCAATGCGCGGCCCACGGCCCAATCGCCCGTGGCAAAGCCCGCGCCACCCGGTCCTATGGCAAAGGCGCGCGGTGAGGGGCTGGCCAGAAAACGGCTGTACAGGTTTCGCCGGGTCTCGGCACCTACCGGCACTTTGTCGATCTCTTCCACTTGAGCGAAACCACTTGGCTCGGGGACCGGTGGCAAGGCGGGCTGGGTGTACCCGGCCTTGGCCAGAAAAGCATCCACCAAGGGGGCCCAGCGGTCCATGTCCATGCTGAACCCCGAGTGACCATCCTGGCCCACGGGCGCGAGTTGGTGAAACTCGGCTTGCCCACCACCGTCAAGCCAAGCGCGATGCCAATCACGCGGTGCTTGCGCGCCCCAGAACAAATCATTTTCCCAATACAGCCACAGCATGGGCACTCGGGCTTGGGCAGCGCGGGCCTTCCAGAGACGTTCAATCTGGGTGGCAGCGCACGATTGGCCTGGACGGGACACAGGGTCTCCCCCGGTGCCGCCCGCGAAATTGATGGCCCCTTGCAAGCCTGCAGGGTTGCGCCAGGTGGTGGCCACCGTAGTCAAGCCGCCGACCGATTGGCCCATGACCCACCACCGCGAGGCGTCGACGAAAGGCAAACTGCGCGCAAATTCGGCCACCGCAATCACTTGGTCCGATGCGGCCAGGCTCATGGGTTCGATGCGGGGCTGGCTGCAGCCGCCGTTGGTTTCCGGATCAAAACCATCGTAGGTCTCGCCATACCCCACTCGCGTGGGCACCATCACCACAAAACCCTTGCCCACAAAATAGCGGGCCTGCTGCTCATACCGAAAGCGTGTGGGCTGGGCCCTCTTCTCGGGGCTGGAGGCACGGCCATGGTTGACCACCACCATCGGAAATGGCCCATCCCCTGCGGGCTTGAACACCGTCACGGGGATCTGGCGCTGCTCGCGGCGGCCGTAAAGGTCTTGCACCGAAACCGGAATACGGTGAACGACCTCATGCAGGTCTTTGGCGACCGGCAACTCGGCAGGGGCTTGCGCGTGCGCCCACATCGCCCACCAGCAAGCACCGAACCCCAACAGACCACGAAGCAGTTTCATACCCATGCGCTCAAGACAGCAGCCAGTTGGGTTTGCGTTTTTGCAAGAAGGACTGCACGCCCTCCTTGCCTTCGCTGCTGGCGCGGATGTCGGCAATGCCCGCCACGGTTTGCGCCACCAGCGCATCGTTGATCTCGCGTTCGGCCACGTCTTGCACCAGCTTTTTACAAGCGCGCACGGCGTTGGGGCTGGCGTTCACCAGCGCTTGGGTCAGCTCCGCCACCTTGGCGTCCAGTGCATCGGCTGTCACCACCTCGTGCACCAGACCAATGCGGTGCGCCTCGGCTGCGTTAAAGCGCTCGGCCGTCAAGAAGTAACGGTGCGCCGCACGCGCGCCCATGGCGCGGATCACATAGGGACTGATCGTGGCGGGGATCAGGCCCAGCTTGACCTCGCTCAGGCAGTAATGCGCCGTGTCCACGCTGACAGCCATGTCACAAGCGGCCACCAGGCCCATGCCACCGGCGTACACATCGCCTTGCACACGGGCGATGGTGGGTTGGGGGCATTCGTAAATGGCCCTCAGCATGGCGGCCAACTCGCCCGCATCGGCCAAGTTTTCGTCCCGGGTGTAGTCGGCCATGCGGCGCATCCAGTTCAGGTCTGCGCCGGCACAAAAGGCCGGACCCTCGGCGGCCAGCACCACGCAGCGCACGGCGCTGTCTTGGGCCACTGCCAGAAAAGCGTTTTTCAGCTCGGCAATGACTTCGTCGTTGAAGGCATTGCGCACATCGGGGCGCGACAGCGTGATGGTGTGCACCCCGCCGTGGGTCGAAATTTTCAGTGCTGTATTCATGCTTTGGGCACCTGTTCTGCCAAAAGAAAATAAACCATGTCCAGCTCGGGGCAAGGCTGGCCCATGGCTGTCAGAGCCGCCGTGATCTGGCCACGGTGGTGGGTGGCGTGGTTGAACACATGCGCCAAGGTGGCCGCAAACGGCAAGGACAGGGGGTCGCCCTTGCTCGTGCGGTAGTCCAGTTGGCCGTCAAAACGCTCGGCACTCCAGCTGGCGATCAGGGGCGTCCAGTTGGCCGATCCGCCCTTGAGCGCCTGCGCCAGGCGTTCGCGGTGGGGCTCGACCTCGGTGTCCAGCGCCAGCACCGGCGATGCGCCTTTTGCAAAACGCGCATACCAGAGCAAGTGCTCGGCCACCAGCATGTGGTTCAGCGTGCCGTGGATGCTTTTGAAAAACAGGCCCACGTCGCGCTGGTAGTCTTCGCCCGGCACACGCGAGACAGCTTCAAGCAAGCGGTGTGTGGCCCAGACGTGATAACGGGCTTGACCGCTGAAGTGGGCATGCCAAGTCGATGAGGCGTTCATTGTGGCCATGTGTCCAACCCTCCCAAAGTTTTCAGCGATTCAAAGTCGGCGTCTCGGTGCAGCAGCGTGTGGCCGTGTGTCATGCAGTAGCTGGCCAGCAGCACGTCGATGGGGCTGCGCACGGTTCGGCCCTGTGCCCGCAGGCGGCGGTAAAG
>CAJBLW010000248.1 GCA_903953985.1 uncultured Burkholderiales bacterium | reverse complement strand
TCCATTGCGCATCAGAGCCTTTTACAAAGACTGGCAGCTTGAACTGGATCCCGGCTCAAGGCCGTGACGACAAAAAAGTCCCTGCACTGGTCCTGTGGAATCAGTATTTTTCAGGCACGATCATTTCGGCAGGCACAGGGTGGCGAATGTAATCCGGGTTGCGAACGCGCCCGGGCAGATCCACTTGCGGGTGCTCGACCTCGTGGTAGGGGACTTGGCTGAGCAAGTGGTCAATGCAGTTGAGTCGCGCTTTTTTCTTGTCCACCGCCTGCACCACCCACCAAGGGGCTTCGGGAATGTGGGTGCGCTCGATCATGGTTTCTTTGGCGCGGGTGTAGTCTTCCCAGCGGCGGCGGCTTTCCAGGTCCATGGGGCTGAGTTTCCACTGCTTGAGCGGGTCGTGGATGCGGCCCAAAAAGCGGGCATGTTGCTCATCGTCGGTGATAGAGAACCAGTACTTGACCAGCTGAATGCCGCTGCGCACCAGCATTTTTTCGAACTCGGGCACTGAGCGGAAGAACTCTTCGTATTCGTCGTCGTTGCAAAACCCCATGACTTTTTCGACGCCTGCACGGTTGTACCAGCTGCGGTCAAACAGCACGATCTCACCCGCTGCGGGCAGGTGCGAGATGTAGCGCTGAAAGTACCACTGGGTTTTCTCGCGGTCGTTGGGGGCGGGCAGGGCGGACACGCGGCACACGCGGGGGTTCAGGCGCTGCGTGATGCGTTTGATCACGCCGCCTTTGCCTGCAGCGTCGCGCCCCTCAAACAAGATGACCATGCGGTGACCGGTTTTGACCACCCAGTCTTGCAACATCACCAGTTCGGACTGCAGGCGCAAGAGTTCACGGAAATAACGGATGCGGTCACCCGCTTGGCCATCGTTGGCCGCTGCTTCAGCGCCCCAGCGGTCGTCGAGCTCCAGCTCCAGTTCTTCGTCCATGCTGTCCAGCAGGTCTTCGCGCAGCTGGCGCATTTGGGCTTCATCGATGGCGTGGGTGGGTGTCATGGCGTGAGGACTGCATTAAAAAACCCAATGTCGTTGTTTTGTGTGAATTTTTGATGAATGCAGGCCAACTGAGACCTATAGATCAGGCCCGATCAAGTTGACATGACAGTGCAGCCCCTGTTTTTGTCATCCCGGGCGAAGACCCGTGATCGAATGTGCAGCGATGCCCATTGCAATCGTCGGTAACGAGTCATGGATCCCGGATCAAGTTCGGGACGACAGACAAAGCAAGTCCGGGATCACGGAAGTCTTAGATTAGCCCCTTCATTTTCAAACTTCACTGGGCTAGATCTATCAGGCCGGCGCTTCAAATCTAGGGGGTTGAGCTTGTGCCATGCCGGGACGCACGCCACACCAGCGTCGCAAACAGCGCCGACACCAAGGCCAGGGCCAAGCTGCTGCTGATCCAGAACGTGTCCACGGCAGGGCGACCGGTCCATCGCAACCAACCACTCAGCGCTGAATCGCCGTAGGCCCACAGGTAACCGCCGTACAAACCGAAGCCCCACAAAAATGCGGCGTAGATCAACAGGGGCGCAAGGGTGATGCGGTAGCAGCGCAGCAAGAAGACGCAGACCGCCTGCACCGCATCGGCCAGATGGTAGATGGCCACCCAGACCAGCCACACCATGGCGGTTTGTGCCACCAGAGGGTCATTGGTGAAAGCATGGGCGATGGCTTCGCGGCCCAGCAGCAAGGCTGCAGCACACAGCACGGCCGCGCCGATGGCCAGGCCAATGCCCAAGCCCGCTGCTTGCCGGGCGCGCTGGGGGTTACCGGCGCCCAACCAGTAACCGGTGCGGGCGCTGCTGGCGATGCCCAGAGCCAGCGGCACCATGTACAGCACCGAGGCCAAACTGGCCGCAATCTGGTGACTGGCCGAGGCCACCGAGCCCAGGCGCGCGATGAACAGGGCCATCAGGGTGAACGATGTCACCTCCACCATGATGGACAGCCCGGCGGGTACGCCCAGGCGCAAAAAGTGCCGCAGCACGGGCCAATGGGGTTTCTCAGGCAAGCGCCAGAGCTGGTAGGGACGGTAAATGTCTTGCGTGCGCAAGAGCCACAGCCCGGTGAGCATCATCAGGCTGTTCACCACCAGTGTGGCCCAAGCGCAGCCCACCACGCCCAGGCCCGACACATCGCCAGCGCCAAAGGTCAGCAGCACCGACAAAGGAATCTTGACCAGTAAAGCGCCCGCTTGCAGCCAGGTCACCAGGCGCGGGTAGCCCAGGCTTTGGTTGAGTGTGCTGTACATGCGAAAGAGCAAGGAAGGCACCAACGCCACCGCCAATACGCGCAAATAGGCCCGCACATCGGGCCACAGTTCGGTGGGCACTTGGGTCCATGAAAGCCAAGGGTCGGGGAACCACAAACCGGTGATGCCCAGTGCTGCCGCGATCGCCGAGATGTACAGCGCTTGGCGCACCGAGCGCCCGATCTCAGCGCGTCGGTTGCTGCCATGCAGCTCGGCCCAGACCGGCAGCAGCGCCTGCAGCATGGCGTTGAGCGCTACAAAAATGCTGATGTAGATGGACGAGGCCAGCGACAAAACGGCCAGCGCATGCGGGCTGTAGCGCCCGGCTATCACCGTGTCGGCCACGCCAAAGGCCATAACGGCCAGCTGCCCAACCAGCACGGTGCCCGCATGGCGGGAGATGGTGCGCAGCTCGGACATGGCTCAGTTGCTGGCCGCGTCTGGCAGGGTGGGTGTGTCGTCTGGGGGCGGTGGCAAGGGCCGAAAGATCAGCAGACGGTCGCTGCGTTCACCCAATCGGGCGGCTGTGGCCTCGCGGGTCCAGCCCAGGGCGTGGAGGCGATCGTTCATCAGGGACAGGTTCTTCTCGTCCATGACCAACCATGGGCAATCGGCGCTGGGTTGGGTGGCCGCTTGCAGGCGGACCTGGGCGTGGAACAGCAACGCTGCGCCTTGTGCTTGGCTGATGCCCGCGTATTGCAAGCATTGGGCGGTACCGGTGACGACTTGCACTTTTTGCACCGTAGGGCCGTAGCTGCGGGCAAAGTTGAGCAAGGGCAACCACAGGCTCATGAGCAGCAACCAGCACAGCACGGCACCAGAGGCCGGCAAGACCATGCTTTTCCAGATGGCAGCGCGGTGGTGGCCAATGCGCCACTTGACCAAGCCGGCCCAGGCCAAGGTGGCCAACAAGGCCAGGACAAATGCCGGGGCCGAAAACTCCGGTAAAAAGCCGGGGGCCAGTTTGGCCACGTTGGCTGCAGGTTGGGCTGGAAAGCCCGTTTGCATGGCGATCCAGATCACCCAGATGGTGATTGCGCAAATGCTGAAAAACAGCAGGGTGAACCAGTCGATCAAAGCCCCGAGGCTGCGCCGCAAAGTGGGCAGAGCAAAAGCGGCCAGCGCGGCTATACCGGGCAGAGCCAAGAGCAGGGCCCTGTCAGAAAAGCCGGTGAACCAGGTGGCCCCAACCGTGACGGCCACGAACCACAACGGCAAGGCCAAGTGCGGGTAACGCCAAATTTGCGACAGTTGGCTCCGCCAGCGCCACAAGGACCACAGCGCCAAAGGCCAGGCAGGCCAGGTGAACCACAGCATGAGCTTGGCCAGGATGTGCACATCCAGCAGGGTGTGAGGCACCACGCGCCAACGCCACAAATCGAGGGTGCCTGCGGTGGAGATGCACAGCAGGCACAGCAAGGCCAGCAGCCCCAAGTCGAGCATGCGCAGGCGGCCTTGTACAGAGTCGATGGGCGCTAAGGCACGAATCAGCGAACCGCCCACGCCGAGCCACAGGGCCACGCTGGGCGCACCCGACAGCGTCAGGCCGACCATGCCCACAACCACGGCCAGCCCACTGTGCAAGCGCCAGCGCGGTAGGGTGGAAAGACCCACAAAAATCAGCGATGCAAAGCACAGTTGGCTGAGGGCTGGCGTGGCTTCATGCGCCAGCCTAGCCAAGCCCAGACAAGCCAGCAAAGCCAGCAGTCCGCCGTCCGCCAGTGCTCGTGCATAGTCGCCTGGTTTGGCCTCGCCACCAAAGGCAAAAGCCACGGGCTGAGCTGCGGGGTGACGTGCCAGGGCGTACACGGCGTACCAAGTAGCGGCCAATGTCAGTCCCAGCATTCCAATAAAGGGCAGTCGGGAGAATGTGACTTCCCATCCCGCCGGTGCCCATTGAAGGAAGCCGGCCCCAAGCCAAAAGGGCAGCAAAGCGAGTTGCGGGTCGTGCTGGCCCAGCAAGCTGGGCCTGAACCAATTGGCTGTTTCCCCCAACGCAGGCTGGGCCAGTTGCAGCATGTAGCCCAAGGCTTCCAGGTCTTGCGATTTCCAAGGCGCACGGTCCCAAAAACCAGCCAAAACATAGACCACACACAGCAAAAGCAGGGCTGGGCGCGGCAGTCTGCGCACAGCACTTTGGGCAACGATGGCGGGGTTGGGCAGGTTCACGGTGGCAAGGGAAATCAGGTGTGGGCAAAGGCTGAGATGCTGTATCTCTTAAATTAGAAAAGCCAGGTGGGCAGGTGCGGGTCCATGCAAAAAGGGCAGGCCGGTTGCCCGGGCTGCCCTTTGGGGTTCACCGATTCGCGAATTACTTGGCGATGGTGGTGGTCTTGCCGAAACGGTTGCGGAATTTTTCCACGCGACCGCCCATGTTGTCGACCGACTTTTGGGTGCCGGTGTAGAAGGGGTGCGACTCGCTGGTCGTGTCCAGCTTGTACCAAGGCAGCTCGCGACCGTCTTCCATTTTGATCATCTCTTTGGTGTTGGCGCATGAACGGGTCACGAACTTGAAACCATTGGACATGTCTTGGAAGCAAACTTCACGGTAGTTGGGGTGAATGCCGTCTTTCATGGGGAAATCCTTTTATTTGCGCTACGGTAGCCACTCTTCAGCCTATCTGTGAGCACTTTCCGCAAAACCGTAGATTATAGGGTATCAGCCACCG
>CAJBLW010000247.1 GCA_903953985.1 uncultured Burkholderiales bacterium | reverse complement strand
TGGGCGTGCAGACGGTGTTGCCTCCGGGCTACCTGTGCTGCGGTTATCCGCAAAAAGGCTCGGGCCAGTTCGACAAGGCGGAAAAAATCATCACCGACAACCGGGTGCTGTTCCACCGCGTGGCCAACACGCTCAACTACCTCGACATCAAAACGGTGGTGGTCAGTTGCGGCACTTGTTATGACCAACTGCAAGGCTACGAGTTCGACAAAATTTTCCCCGGCTGCCGCATCATCGACATCCACGAGTACCTGCTCGAAAAAGGCATGAAGCTGGGCGCAGGCGGTGCCTATCTGTACCACGACCCTTGCCACAGCCCCATGAAGCTGCAAGAACCCATGAAGACCGTGAAGGCCTTGATGGGCAACAACGTGATCGAGAGCAAACGCTGCTGCGGTGAATCGGGCACGTTGGGCGTGTCGCGCCCGGACATCTCGACTCAGGTGCGCTTTCGTAAGGAAGAAGAGTTGCTCAAGGGCGAAGCCGCACTACGCGGCAGCGGCGCGCTGGCACCTCAGGCGAATGTGAAGATTTTGACCAGCTGCCCCAGCTGCCTGCAAGGCTTGTCGCGTTTTGGAGATGATATGAAAAATGGCCTGCTCGAAGCGGACTACATCGTGGTCGAGATGGCCAAGCACATCTTGGGTGAAGAGTGGATGCCCGAGTATGTGAGTGCCGCCAATGCGGGCGGCATCGAGCGCGTGCTGGTTTAACCCCTTGAAAGAACAAGATGGCCGGATTGAAAAAAGACATGCCCCACCCCGAGTCGCTGACCCTGCACGGACAGACCCGGGTGCTGGAAATCGGGTTTTCTGACGGGGCGCAGTTCCGCATCCCCTTCGAGCTGATGCGCGTGTACTCGCCCTCGGCTGAGGTGCAAGGTCACGGCCCCGGGCAAGAAGTGCTGCAAACCGGCAAGCGCGAGGTTGGCATTGCCGAAATCGAGCCTGTGGGCAATTACGCCGTGAAACCCACCTTCACGGATGGGCACGAGTCTGGCCTGTTCACCTGGGAATACCTGTACTTTCTCGGCGACCAAGAAGCCGCTCTTTGGAAGCAGTACGAAGATCGCCTGCAAACCGCGGGCATGAGTCGCGACGCGCCCATGATCGAAGCCTCGTCGGGCGGCAGTTGCGGTCACAAACACTGAGGGCGCTGGCATGAGTTCCACCCACTTCGGTTTCAAAACCGTCGACGAAACCGAAAAAGCCAAGCACGTGCGCGGCGTGTTCGACTCGGTCGCATCCAAATACGATGTGATGAACGACCTGATGTCCATGGGCCTGCACCGCGTGTGGAAGGCTTACACCGTGCAGGTGGCCAACCTCAAAGAGGGCGACCAAGTGCTGGACATTGCGGGTGGCACGGGTGACTTGGCCATGGCGTTTGCCAAAAAGGTGGGCGCCACAGGCCGCGTGGTGCACACCGACATCAACGAAGCCATGCTCTCCACCGGCCGTGACCGCCTGGTCGACCAAGGCCTGGCCTTGCCCACGCTGGTGTGCGATGCCGAGAAACTGCCCTTTCCAGATGGCCACTTCAACGTGGTCAGCGTGGCCTTTGGACTGCGCAACATGACGCACAAGGATGTCGCGCTCAAAGAAATGTGCCGTGTGCTCAAGCCCGGCGGCAAATTGCTGGTTCTAGAGTTCTCCAAGGTGGCCAAGCCCCTTGAAAAAGCCTACGACTGGTACAGCTTCAAGATCCTGCCCAATTTGGGCAAGCTGGTGGCGGGCGACGCTGACAGTTACCGTTACCTGGCCGAATCGATCCGGATGCATCCTGGACAGGAAGAGCTGAAAACCCTTATGAAAAATGCCGGATTTGGGCATGTGGATTTTCACAACTTGTCGGCCGGGGTGGTAGCCTTACATATGGGCATCAAGTGTTGAAGCCTGAAAACTGAATTTACTGAGATGGAGACACCATGAACAGCAAACTTGTAACCCTGATGCTCGCTGGCGTGATGGCCTTGGGCAGTCTGAACGCCGAGGCTGCACGCCGCATGGGTGGCGGCAAGTCTGTCGGACAGCAATCCAACCAAGTGACCAAGCGCGATGCCGCACCCCAAACACCGGCTGCACCCGCGCAAAACGCGGCACCTGCCAACGCTGCCAAACCCGGTGCTGCGCCTGCTGCGGCTGCGCCCAAGCGCCCATGGGGCGCCATGTTGGGTGGCTTGGCTGCTGGTCTGGGTTTGGCTTGGTTGGCCAGCTCACTCGGTATGGGTGAAGCCTTTGGCAACATCTTGATGGCTTTGTTGATTGGCGTAGCCGTCATCGCCGTGATTGGCATGATCATGCGGGCCCGCCGAGGGGGTGCTGCGCAGACGGCTGGTAACGGAGGTCTGGCTTACCAAGGTGCAGGTGCCTCGGCTGAAAACCCGGCCACTTTCAAACAGTACAGCCCCAGCAACGTCGGCAACGACGCTTCAGCCCGCCCATGGGAAGGTCAAAGCACCCGTTTTGACAGCTCCGCTGCTGCATCAGCGACCGGCTCCATGATCGGTTCGGGCATTGGCTCTGGCCTGGGTGGTTCGGAGACCTGGGGCATCCCCGCTGGCTTT
This sequence comes from uncultured Burkholderiales bacterium, assembly GCA_903953985.1. Taxonomy (GTDB): domain Bacteria; phylum Pseudomonadota; class Gammaproteobacteria; order Burkholderiales; family Burkholderiaceae_C; genus Limnohabitans_A. The sequence continues at coordinate 2,122 of CAJBLW010000247.1, read as the reverse complement.
GATGTCGACAGCTTCTTGACGGCCGCGAAGCGCAATTTCGTGACCTTGCAAGACGCCTGGGACCGTTCGGACATCAGCGCCCTGCGTTCCATGATGACCGATACCATGGTGCTGGAAATCCGCAACCAGTTGTCTGAGCGCGAAACGCAGTTCCCGGGCCAGCCCAACAAAACCGAAGTGGTCATGCTCGAGGCACAACTTTTGGGGATTGAAGAGCAGACCGATGCCTACCTGGCCAGTGTCGAGTTCAACGGCATGATCCGCGAAGACGCCGCCTCTGGTCCCAGCCCATTCCGCGAAGTCTGGAACATGAGCAAAGCCAAGCAAGGTGGTGGCTGGTTGGTTGCTGGCGTACAAGCGCTGCAATAAAGCCCGCCCCCTTGGGGTGGCCTGTACTTTCGGGAATAATCGGGGACTATGGCAACACAGTCCCCTTTTTCATGGGCCGCTCAGGCTCTCCCCGATGCGGTCAATCGTCTTGCGGCCAACTACCAGCCGCCGGCTTGGGTGGTGGACGAGAGCGTCAACCGTCTTGTTTTGTTCCTTAACCATGTGCTGATGAGCGAGCCTGAGGCGATGGCCCGATTGGCCCGCCAAAAAGGGCAGCGCATCGAGCTGGACTGGGACCGCATAAAACTGCAACTGACGCCAACACCTGCAGGTTTGCTGGAGCGAGGCCGCTTTGAAGGCTTTGACCTGCGCCTCACGGTGACCGAAGAATCTCCTGCCTCACTCGCCTCGGCATTGGCCCGTGGTGACAAACCCAGAGTCCGCATTGAAGGCGATGTGCAACTGGCCGCAGAAGTCAATTGGCTGATCGACCATGTGCGCTGGGATGCCGAAGAGGACCTGGCCCGCCTGATTGGCGACGCCCCCGCGCACACCTTGGCACAATCCGCGCGTCAGGCCATGGCTGCTTTGCGCAGTTTTGTGGCCCAGCGCCCTGGCACCGGGCTGCGCACGGGCAGCGCAGCATGAAGCGCTGGGGCCGTTTCGGGCGCGGTGCATTCATCGTCTTCATCGTCTTGCGTTACGGCTTGGACGAGTTGGTACTGTCGAGTTTTCAAAAACCCTGGATACGCCTGTTGGCCCGCGTGCTCTCAGTGGGCCGTGATTTGCGCTCGCCCCGGGCGGTGCGTCTGCGTGAAGCGCTTGAGCGCCTGGGCCCGATTTTTGTGAAATTCGGCCAGGTGTTGTCCACGCGCCGTGACTTGCTGGCGCCTGATATCGCAGAGGAGTTGGCCAAGCTGCAAGATCGTGTGCCGCCTTTCAGCTCGACCATCGCGGTGGCCTCCATAGAGCGGGCTTTCAACCGCAAGGTGGATGACATTTTTGAGACTTTTGAGCGTGAGCCTGTGGCCAGCGCTTCGATCGCGCAAGTGCACTTTGCCACTTTGCGCGGCAAGGGGGGTGAGGTGCGCGAGGTGGCGATCAAGGTCTTACGCCCCGGCATGCTGCCCGTCATTGACAAAGACCTGAGCCTCATGCGCATGATGGCCGGCTGGGTGGAGAGTCTGAGCGCTGATGGCAAACGCCTGAAACCCCGCGAGGTCGTTGCCGAATTTGACAAATACCTGCACGACGAGCTGGACTTGGTGCGCGAAGCGGCCAACGCCGCGCAGTTGCGCCGCAACATGCAGGGCCTCGATCTGGTCCTGATCCCCGAAATGATCTGGGATTTTTGCCACCCCGAGGTCATCGTCATGGAGCGCATGCATGGCGTGCCCATCAGCCAGGTGGACCGTTTGCGTGCAGCGGGGGTGGACATCCCCAAACTGGCCCGCGATGGCGTGACCCTGTTTTTTACGCAGGTGTTTCGCGATGGCTTTTTCCATGCCGACATGCACCCCGGCAACATCCAGGTCAGCTTGGCCCCTGAGACCTTTGGCCGGTACATCTCGCTGGACTTCGGCATCGTGGGCACGCTGACCGAGTACGACAAAGAGTATCTGGCACAAAATTTCACCGCGTTTTTCCGCCGCGACTACAAGCGCGTGGCTGAACTCCACATCGAATCGGGCTGGGTACCTTCCGAGACGCGGGTGGATGAGCTGGAATCGGCCATCCGCGCTGTCTGCGAGCCTTACTTTGACCGCCCTCTCAAGGAGATTTCGTTGGGCAT
>CAJBLW010000246.1 GCA_903953985.1 uncultured Burkholderiales bacterium | reverse complement strand
GCACCTTGCTGGCCCTGAGCGCCGTGGGCTTGGGCTGGCTGAGCGGCTGCAGCGCGCCCCCGACCGCCCAACCGACCCCACGGCCTGCCACCAGCCAAGTGCCAGGCACACCTGCCATACCTGCCATACCTGCCACACCCGCCGCGACACAGCCGGCCACCGTGGCACAACCCGCTGCGACTGCCACAGCCCCCAGTCCGGTCAAATCGGCCGCACGCAACGCCAAGGATTACCGCAAGGACGCAGCCAACCACCTTTATGCTCGGCACAGCCAAAGCATTTACAAAGGCCGCCTGCCCCCCATGTTAGAGGCGGTGGGTGTGCTCAACGTCGACATCGACCGGCACGGCTCGGTCAAATCGGTGCAATGGATGCGTGCACCCCGGCATGCGCCGCAAGTGATGCAACAAATCGAACGCATGGTCAAAGCCGCAGCCCCCTACCCCGTGCCCCAGCACATGAGCCAGGTCACCTACACCGATGTGTGGCTTTGGCACAAAAGCGGTAAATTTCAGCTCGACACCCTGACCGAGGGTCAGGACTGATCAGAACTCTTGGGACCACTGAGGTCAGACAAGCTCAGGCCAAAGACAAGCCTCAGGCCGTCGTCGTCTGCTCGTGCGACGCGCCGGGCAGCAAAGTCAAAATGAGCGTGGTGGCCACCGAAAAACCCGCTAGCAGCAAGAGCGAGCTGCCAAAACCCATGGCCTTGACCACCGGCCCCAAGGCCCAGACCGACAAAGAGCTGACCGCGAACGACACGCCCAAACGCATGCCCGAGACGCGTGAACGCAGGCGGTCGTCTACGTAGCGGGCGATCATGAAATCGGTGAAGGGAATCGCCCCGAAGATAAATACCATCACCCCAATCAGCGCTGCAAACAGCCACCACCCCTGTGCCTGAGAGGCCAGCACCAGCATGGGGATCTGCGCCATCACCATGAACATGAAAAAGTGTTTGAGCGGGAAACGGTTGATCAGGTGCCCCACCACCACTTGGGCCACCGAGGCCACGGCGTAGACCAGGGCCAACAACAAGCCCAAGCTGGCAGGGTCTTCCATCACCCCCACAAAGCGCTCGGTGATCAAGGGCCCGTTGCCGTTGGTGGTGAAGTTGAACAACACGCTGCTGGTGACGGCCGCTGCCGTCATCACCACCAGTGCACGCGCCAACATCGGCGCGGGCAGGCTCACCTTGGCGCCGCCCTTGCGTTTGGCGGGCGATGTCAACTCTTGCGGACAAGCGCGGGCAAACACCCAACCGCAGACCAAGGCCAACACGCCCGGCACCACAAAGGCCGCACGCCAGCCCTGCCACTGAATCAGAAAACCCGTGAGCAAGGCCGCCACCGCCACGCCCAAATTGCCCGCCAAGCCATTGAAACCAATGGTCGCCCCTGGATTGGACGAGCGTTCCAGCAGCATCGGAATGCCCACCGGGTGGTAAATGGATGCAAACACGCCGATCAGCGTCAAGCTGATGGCCAGTTGCCAAGGCGTTTGGGTGAACGCCGTGAGAATGGACGTCGCACCAATGCCAAAAAAGAAGATCAGCATCATGCTGCGGCGACCCCACAAATCGCCCAATCGTCCGGCTGGCAAAGAACCCAGACCGAACATGAAAAACGCCCCTGCGCCATAGGGCATGAGGTCTTGCCATTGGGCCAGTCCCATGTCGGTCGCAATGGTGCTGACCGCCGCTGCAAAAATCAGCAAGAACAAATGGTCCAGCGCGTGCGCGGTGTTGAGCAGACCCCGCACCACGCGGGGGTGGTCGGCGGGGGATTCAGGCTCAGGGGTGGCAGAAGAGGTCAGGGTCGTCATGGTCGATTCCAGCTTTCAGGCACGGGCGTGGTTGTCCGGGCCAGCATACCAACTCACTGTGCCCCGAAGGCCGAATGAAGGCTGTCGCTTTGGTCACAGCAAGGGCTCTTCAAGCCCTCGTCACAAAGGCGCATTGGCCGGGGCTTTGGCGTCCCAAATGTGGGCACGCCAGTACACCGCCATGGCGCCGGTCAGCAGCAGACCCAGCGCTGAATACACACCGGCCGTCGCAGCATAACCCCAGCGGTCAATCAGCGGGCCCGACAGCAGCAGGCCCAAGGGCAAACCCCAGATGGCCAGCATGCGCATGCCCATCACACGGCCCCGGTAAGCGGGCTCTGTGGCGCGCAGCATCACGGCGGCCAGCGGCGTCATGCTCAGGCTTTGCGCCAGGCCGGCCACGCAAAGCAAGGCCATGCCCACACCCAGATGCGTGCTGAAGGCGAACAGCACATCCACCGCAAACCACACCGCCCCGGCCAGCACCATGGTTTGCGCGGCGCGAAACGCAAAGCGGTGCGAACTGAGCACCACCGAGCCCACCAAACCGCCAAAGGCAAAGCTGGCGCCCAGCCAGCCAAGACCCGTCTGGTCGGTCAGGTAAATGTTTTTGGCCACATAGGGCAGCAAGCCCAACGAGAAGGGAAAGGCCAACAGGTTGACCAAAAATGCCAAGGCCATGGCGGCCATCAGCACCGGACGGGTCCACACATAGCCGAAAGCCAGCTGCAAGTCGCGCACAGGCGACAGGCGAGGGGTATCTTTGACGGCTGTTTGTGCAGGCCCATCCGACACGCCGCGCGACAGCACAAAGCTCAGCGTGTAAAGCGCTGTGATCAGCGCGTAAGCCCAAGTCATGCCCAGCCATGCCACCACACCCGCACCGGCCAGTGCGCCAGCGATGCGAGCCGAATCCGAGGTAATGCGCGAAATGCCCAGCGTGCCCAGCAAATGCCGGGGCGGCAAGGTCTGTGCGATCAAGGCGTTGCGCATCATCATGTCCGAGGGGCGCACCAGGCCCGCCAAAGCAGCCATGAACAACACGATCATGGGCGTGAGGGCCTGCGCCCAGGCCAATAGCATGAAGGTGGCAGCCAACGCCGCATACAGGGCACGCGAGAGGACCAACATGCGGCGGTAACCCAAGCGATCGCCCAACACGCCAAACATCGGCGAAACCAAAGAGCCCAAGTATTGCAAGGAGCCAAACACCACCAGCATCATCACCGAGCCCGACTCGACCAAGATGAACCAGCCCAGCACGATGGACTCCATCTCAAAAGCCCAGGACGTGGTCAGATCGGCAGGCCACTGAAAGCGAAAACTCCGCACCCTGAAAGGGTCGCGCCAGTGCATGGCGGGAGGGGATGGAGTGGCTAAAGAGGTCACCGTGGTGACCTTATGCCCTGCTGCAAACTCTGCAAGATCTCAAGCGGTTGTGGGCTGCGGGTCATGCTTGGGCAGAGCTCAGTCTTGCCCAGCCTGAGAAGTCTGGTTGGAAAGCACGGCATTTTGAGGTTGAGCTGGCGCTGGCTCGGGCATGAAGCACATCTTCTCGCCATCCCAACGCTGGCCGCACCAGCACAGGCCTTCGGCATTGATGATGCAAGTGCCGGTGCCGCAGCACCGTGGATCGTCTGACATGGGTCTGCTCCTGAAACCGAATGAATGGGCATCAAAGGATGCCTGAAAAACGCTTCAGGCATCCGGTTCAATCCATCACAGCCCTGCCGTCGTCTTGGCTTTTTCGCAAGCCATCAAGATGCGCTCAGGCGTGGCCGGGGCGTCCATGTAAATCACAGCCTTGTGATCGGCGCTGGCGGCCACCGCATCGCGCAGGGCGAAGAAGGTGGACAAACCCAGCATCAACGGCGGCTCGCCCGTGGCCTTGCTGTTGAACGGCGTGGGCTTCATGTTGGCGTTGTCAAACAGCGTCACCTTGAAGTGCTCTGGAATGTCGCCCGCCACCGGAATTTTGTAGGTGCTGGGGCCGTGCGTGAGCAGCTTGCCCCGGCCTTTGCCATTCGCGTCACCACGAAGGTCCCAAATGCACTCTTCCATGGTCAGCCAGCCCATGCCTTGCACGAAAGCGCCTTCAATCTGGCCTTTGTCCAATGCGGGGTTGATACTGCGGCCCACGTCGTGCACGATGTCCACGGCCAAGAGCCTCCACTCGCCGGTGCGGGTGTCGATCTCCACTTCACTCACGGCAGCACCATAGCAGTAGTAGTAGAAAGCACGGCCGTTCAGGGTCGCGAAGTCGTATTTGATTTCGGGCGTCATGTAAAAGCCCGTGACCGACAAGCCCACACGTTCCATATACGCTTGCT
>CAJBLW010000245.1 GCA_903953985.1 uncultured Burkholderiales bacterium | reverse complement strand
CTGCGTGAACGTCAACCCCCTTTACACAGCGCGCGAACTGGAGCACCAACTCAAGGACTCTGGGGCCACGGCCATCGTGATTCTGGAAAACTTCGCAGCCACCTTGCAGGACGTGATCGAGCGCACCGCCGTGCAGCATGTGGTACTGGCTTCGATCGGTGATTTGCTGGGCCCCATCAACGGTCGCTGGTTGAGCTTTGCAGTACGGCACCTGGCCAAAATGGTCCCCCCGTTCGAACTGCCACTGAGTGGCGGGCGCACCGTCAACCCGTTCAACAAAGCCATCGCCCAAGGCCGCGGCCTGAGCCTGCGCCCCACAGCGCAGACCATGGACGACACCGCATTCTTGCAGTACACGGGCGGCACCACCGGCTTGTCCAAAGGCGCGGTGCTCACCCACCGCAACGTGGTGGCCGCCATCTTGCAGGCCGAAGGCTGGTTCTCGCCGGCCCTGGCCGACATCCCCGACTTGCGACAGGTGAACAACGTTGCGGCATTGCCGCTGTACCACATCTTCGCGCTGACTTTGTGCCTGTTGGCCATGCGCCAAGGCTCCTTCATCACGCTGGTGCCCAACCCGCGTGACTTTGCCAAGTTCATCGACGTGCTCAAGCAGCGTCCCTTCCATGTGCTGCCCGGGGTGAACACGCTGTTCAACGCGTTGATGCAGCACCCGATGTTCAAAACCATCGATTTCTCGTCGCTCAAGCTGACCCAGGCGGGCGGCATGGCCGCCTCTGAAGGCACGGCCCGCCAATGGCAATCCGCCACGGGCAGCGCCATGATCGAGGGATGGGGCATGAGCGAGACCTGCGCGATCGGCACCAACAACCCGGTCACGAAAAAGACCTTCAGCGGCAACATCGGCCTGCCGCTGCCGGGCATCGATATCGCCATCAAAGACGACGAAGGCCAAAGCCTGCCCGTGGGCAGCTCAGGCGAAATCTGTATTCGTGGCCCCAACGTCATGACCGGTTACTTCAACCAGCCCGAAGAAAACGCCAAGACTTTCACGGCAGACGGCTTCATGCGCACCGGCGATGTTGGCATCATGGACGAGGAAGGCTTCACCCGCATCGTGGACCGTAAAAAGGACATGATCATCGTCAGTGGCTTCAACGTCTTCCCCAGCGAGCTGGAAAATGTCATCTCAACTTGCCCTGGCGTGGTCGAGTGCGCGGCCGTGGGCATCCCCGACAGCATGCAAGGCGAAACCATCAAGGTGTTTGTGGTGCGCAACGACCCAATGTTGACCGAAGAGGCGGTGTCGCGTTTTTGCCAAGACCAACTTACCGGTTACAAGCGCCCCAAATACATCGAGTTTCGCGACGAGTTACCCAAATCCAACGTGGGCAAAATCCTTCGCCGCGAATTGCGGAGCAACAAATGAGTCGGCCCAGCCCCCTGCCAAAAGGTGTCAGCGTTTTCGAGCGCGGCTGGTTATCGGCCAACAACGTGCTGCTGCTGGATGCGCACAGCGCCACCTTGGTCGACAGCGGCTACGTCTCCCACCAGGCGCAAACCCTGGCCTTGGTCCAGCACGCCCTGCAAGGCCGCACTTTGGACCAACTGGCCAACACCCACCTGCACAGCGACCACTGCGGCGGCAACCAGGCCTTGCAGGCACAGTACCCGGCCCTGAAAACCTGGATACCGCCGGGCTTGGCGCAAGCCGTGCAGCATTGGCGCGAAGAAGAGCTGAGTTACCAACCCACAGGGCAGAACTGCCCCGCGTTTGCCTTCACCGACTTGCTGCTACCGGGAAGCACCCACCGCTGGGCCAACATGGACTGGCAAGTGCACGCGGCCCCCGGGCACGACCCGCACTCGGTCATCTTGTTCGCCCCCGAGCACCGTTTGCTGATGTCGGCCGATGCGCTCTGGCAAAACGGTTTTGGCGTGGTGTTTCCAGAGTTGGTGGGCGTCGATGCCTTTGACGAAGTGGCCCTAACCCTGGACCTGATCGAACGGCTTGACCCCGCCACCATCATTCCGGGCCACGGCGCCGTGTTCACCGAAGTGGCCCCCGCGCTGGTGCTGGCCCGCAGCAAGCTCGAAAGCTTTGCGCACAACCCCGTGCGACACGCCCGATACGGCAGCAAGGTCCTGCTCAAGTTCAAACTGCTGGAATGGGGCCAAATTTCGCGTGCCGAATTCAGCGCCTGGGCCATGAACATGCCCTATATGCGCGACCTTCACCAGCGCTTTGGCCAAGGCCACAGCCTGAACATCTGGCTGGACATGATGCTGTCCGAGCTGGCGCGCAGCGGCGCCATGCAAGAGTTGGATGGGGTGTTGCACAACGCCTGAAACCCCAAAGAAAAACCCCACAGCCTCTTGCGAAACTGTGGGGTGTATCTGGTGGCCTGGACTGGAATCGAACCAGTGACACGCGGATTTTCAATCCGCTGCTCTACCAACTGAGCTACCGGGCCAGAGCCACGAATTCTAGCAGGTCTTTTGGGCGTGGCTGAGAGCAAAACTCGAAAATTACTGCGTCGAACACCGAAGCCATTGCCCGCTTCGGCCCAGGGATGGCCGTCGGTTTCACAACGTATATGGGACTCTCGTCAATGGCCGCGCTTGCTGCGTGTGAGGTCCACACCGAGTTGCTTGAGCTTGCGGTACAGGTGGGTGCGCTCCAAACCGGTTTTTTCGGCCACACGGGTCATCGATCCACCTTCTTGGGCCAGGTGGAATTCAAAGTAGGCTTTTTCAAAGGCATCGCGTGCTTCGCGCAGAGGACGGTCGAGTTCGAAGCTTTGCTGCACATCGGGGGCAGAAATGTTTTCGGCAGCGACCACCGAGGACATGGACAGCACGCTGGGCGGTGGAGGCGGGACAGCGGCCAACATGGCTTGCTGCACTTGATCGCGGGCCAGGGCTTGCTCAACAGCCTTGAGCAGTTTTTGCAAGGTGATGGGCTTTTCCAGAAAGGCGTGTGCACCGATCTTGACGGCGTCCACCGCGGTATCAATGGTGGCGTGGCCACTCATCATGATCACGGGCATGTTCAACAGGCCGGAAGCAGCCCATTCCTTGAGCAGGCTCACGCCGTCGGTGTCGGGCATCCAGATGTCGAGCAAGACGAGGTCGGGGCGCATGTTCTGGCGAGCCCCACGCGCTTGTGCGGCGTTTTCGGCAAGCTCCACCTGGTGCCCCTCGTCAAAGAGGATTTCTGAGAGCAGGTCGCGTATGCCCAGCTCGTCGTCCACCACCAAAATATTTGCCATATGCCTGTTTTGTCTCTGTTCATGAAGGGGGCTGTTCCAGCCCCTGTGCGGTTTGCGCCACTGCGAATGATAACGAGACTTGCGCACCTTGAATGTCGCCGCTATCTGGCACGTTGTTCAGCTTGATGCTCGCACCGTGTTCGTCGGCTATTTTTTTGACCACGGCCAAGCCCAGGCCCGTGCCTTTGGCCTTGGTGGTGACATAGGGTTCAAAAGCCCGTTGCAGGATGTTGGGGGCAAAGCCGGGCCCGGTGTCGGTCACTGTCATTCGCACCCGTTGACGCTGCTCGCGCCACTCGGTGCGCACGTTGACGCGGGCTGTGGTCAAACCGTGGCCACGCGTCTCGCAGGCGTCTTGTGCGTTTTGCAGCAGGTTGTGGATGACCTGGCGCAATTGCTGTTCGTCACCCAGGATGGCGGGGCATGCTGCATCGAACTCAGTGTAAATCTGGGCTCGCGTCTCGTTGTCATGTGGCTCACTGGCGTACAAGGCCAGCACATCACTGATCAGTGTGTTGAGCTGCAGGGGCTTGAGTTCAGCCGATGGTAAGCGGGCGTAGTCCCGGAACTCATTGACCAAGCGCTTCATCGCATCCACTTGCTCGACGATGGTCTTGACAGATTTGGTCAACACAGCATCGTCTTGCGCCTCCAACTTTCCCGTCAGGCGTCTTTGAAGGCGCTCGGCCGACAGCTGTATGGGCGTCAGGGGATTCTTGATTTCGTGCGCCAACCTTCTCGCCACCTCCCCCCAGGCCTGGGCGCGTTCAGCCGAAACAATTTCCGAGATATCGTCAAACACCAGCAAGCGCTTGCCGTCGGGCAAGACGGCCCCGCGCGCAAGCAAGGTCACGCTGGTTTGGCTCAGCCCTTGGCCTGCCGCATGGATGTCAAAGGATTTTTGCCAGTGGTCCAATTCGTGTACATCTGTGCCGGCATGCAAGGCTTTGAATTGGGCATCCACTTCTTGGGCAAAAGCCTGCAGACCGGGCAGGCCTTGCAGGCCCTGACCTTCGTGCGCGCTGACCGGCACGCGCAAGATGCGCGTGGACCCTGGGTTGGCCGATTCGATAGTGCCTTGTGCGTCAAGCACCATGACCCCGGCCGTGAGGTTGTCCAGGATGGTTTGCAGTTTGCCTCTGGCTTGGTCAAGGTGGCTCAGGCTGCGTTCTCCGCTGGCGCGGGCATCGGCCAATTGTTGGGTCATCTCGGCAAATGATCGAGTGAGGCCCCCCAGCTCGTCTTTGTCTTGCAACGCCAGTTTGGGTCGCAGGTCGCCGTCCGCCACCTGGCGCATACCATGGGCCAGCAAAAGCAAGGGTCTTGCCAGCTGTTTGCCCAGCAGTACGGCCAACAAAATAGCGCCCAACACAGCCAGAAAGAGGCTCAGCGTGAGGGTGCCGATGTACATGCGCCGCAGACCATCACGTGCCAGGGCACGCTCTTGGTAGTCGCGGTAGGCCGCTTGCACCTCCAGCGCGTTGTTGACCAGTGTGGGGGGCAGGTCCTGGGTCACCATCAGCAAGCGCCGCTCCTCGTCCAAAGCAAGGCTCCATTGGGGAAACAGCACCAGGACCTTGATCCTCCCCTTGTCGCCGCCGGGGATGGCTTCGTCCAAGCCCTCCACCCAGGACAGGGCGCCATTTTGACGGGCCGCTCTCAGCTGCTGCGGCGTGGGACGATCGGCATTCAATTGAAAGCGCGATGGCCCGGCGTTGGCCACCATTTGCCCGCCCTGGGTCCAGATGGAGACATCAATCGCACCCAGCTGGGTACGGATTTTTTCCGCCGCCAGCGCGGGGTTGAGTTCGCTGGCTTCTGCCCAATTGGCGGCGGCCGCCTTGCCTTGTTTGTTCAGGTCTTCGCTGAGGGTGTCCAACGTCGCCCGCCCCAAGTTCAGGCCAGCCACCAGGGCCGCCTCCACCTTCACGTCAAACCAGCTTTCGATGGACCGTGAAACAAACTGGTAAGACACCACATAAATGAGCAAACCGGGAATGACGCCGACCAAAGCGAAGATGCCCGCCAGTTTGACCAGCAAGCGTGATCCGAACTGACCTTTGTACACACTGCGCAGCAAACGCACCATGCCCCACAAAATGGTGATCAACAAACCACTGGCCACCACTGTATTGATCAACACCAGCCATTCGAAGTTCTGGTTGTAGCGCTCGCGGTTGCCCGTGGCCTGCGTCATGAGCACCAGCAAGCCAATACCGATCGCAGCCAAGCTCACGGCGCCCACCAGTATCAGCCAGCGGTTGGTCCGAGAGGGTGGTTCGGGCAAGGGATCCCGGGAGGCTTTGAGCCACGACATGTCAGCGCACCAACTCTTCACTCAGGCGCATTGTCTTGATGACCTGCAGGTTCCAATCGGCTTGGTTGCCGGCTGCAATCTGGAAGGGGCGGGGCAGCTGCGTGACATCCATCCTGAATTCGTAGCGCAGGCGTTGTCGGGCATCCGGGTCCAGGTTCTGGGCCTCTGCGATTTTCCAAGCCGATTGACGGCGAATCACGTTCAGGGCCTCGGCCAGGGTTTCGAAGTTCTGTGAAATACTGCCCGCCAAGCCGGTGACGGAGATCGGTTCGCTGGAGACATTCAAGCGCCAGCGTCGGGTCAGCGGCTGAAAAGCCAGACGGTAATAACGGCTGGCCGCGCCGGTTTTTTTATCGGTCCAGTACCACCGCTCGCGCAACACTTCGGCTTCGGCCACAAAGTGCACCGCCAATCCTTTGATAAGGGCGTCTTCTACGGCCGGGCCCAGCTCCAGTTTGAGTTGAGCATTGATCAGCAGGGCATTGTCCTTGCGCACCGGCATGAGCTCGACCAGCTCCACGCTGGAAGTTTGAGCCCATGCACTGCTCATGCCCAACAGTGCAATGGCCAAAGCCCGGGCCAACCAAGCGCCAAGCTCAATCCCGATCCTTCTCCAGCAGTGCGTAATAAAAACCGTCATGTTCACCCAGTGCATTGTGCTTGACAGGAAGGCCTGTGGGTATTTTCCCGGGTATCAAATGTCCGGGTGAGGGCAGCATTCGTGCATCGGTGTTGTGCTGAAGAAACGCTTGTACGGTGTCTTCACCTTCTGATCGAAAAACTGAACAAGTGCAATACAGCAAACGGCCCCCCTGAGCGAGCAAGGGCCACAAGGCCTTGAGCAGCCGCGCCTGCGTTTGGGCCAGTTGTGCGCTGTCGCCAGGGCGGCGTAGCCAGCGCACGTCGGGATGCCTGCGCACAATGCCTGAGGCGGTGCAGGGTGCATCCAGCAAGATCGCGTCGAAAGCCACGCCGTCCCACCACTGCGCAGGCAGGGCGGCATCGGCGGCGCGCACCTGGGCCCGGGCCTCATTTTGTGCACCCAAGCGCTGCAAGTTTTCTGCGATGCGTTGACACCGATCGGCGTCCACATCCAGTGCCAACACCTGTGCATTGGGGTAGCAGGCAAGAAGGTGCCCTGTTTTGCCGCCAGGTGCAGCGCAGGCGTCCAGAATGCGCCACGCTTGACCTGCCTCGCGCCCTTGCAGCAGCAACGGGGCTGCCACTTGCGCGGCGGCGTCCTGCACCGACACATGTCCCTGAGCAAAGCCGGGCAATTGGTGCACGGGCACCGCGCGCTCGAGTTGCAAACCCGATGCGCCCACGGCCTGGGCGGCCAACCCAATAGCCAGCAGCTGCGCCTGGTACTCGGCCACGCTGTGGTGACGGGTGTCCACACGCAGGCTCATGGGGGCCGGTTGTTGCGCCATGTCCAGAAGTTTTTGCCAGTCTTCGGGGTATTCGTCCTGCACACGGGTCACCCACCAGCGCGGATGGTTCCAGCGTGCCTGCGGGTCGCTGTCCGTTTCTGCCACCAAGGCTTCACGTTCGCGCAGGAAACGCCGCAAACAACCGTTGATGAACCCGCTTTGTGCCTGGGTCTGCCTTTGCTGACGTGCCGCCTCGACCGCCTGGTTCACCAGGGTGTGCACCGGGTAAGGCGCATCGTTGCCCTGCCAGCTCAGGGCCAGGGCCGTGCACAACAAAGCGTCGGCAGCTGGGGGCGGCGCCTTGCTGGCCAAACGCTCGCGCAGCGCCATGGCCCGCCCCAATTGCCGCATCACCTGAAAACTGAGGGCTTGAACACCCGGACGAAGCTCGGGCGTCACGCTGGCCAATGCGCCGGTCAAGGAGCGCCCGGCACGCACCGCCTGGACCACCGCAGCCGTGACCTGCAGCTGCCGCCACAGCGGGAGGGACTGGCCAGTGCTTGGATCGCTTGTTCTTGGACTTTGAGGTCGTGAGGCTGCTGGCAGTGGCATGACTCCAGCCTTGTGCTCTCGGGGCTTTGGGCTCATGGCTGCGAATCTCAGGTAAACGCCATGGTCAAGTCCATGCGCACAGCGGGTTTAAAGTTCAAACGCCGCGCCAGCCAAGAAGCCGGTCGCATACTCAAAGCATCGTTGTAAGTACCGACAGCCACATGGTAAGGAATCATGGCGGCAGGCAGGGTCTGGCGCATGCGGTTGAGCGCAATGTCCAGGTCAGGGCGTATGGCTTCGTTGGCCTGTTGCTGCAACAAACGGATTTCACTGACCAGCAGCAGGTGCTGGCTGATCACCTGTTTTTGCACCCCTTCGTCCAAAGGCTGCATTCGGGCCTGCGTGAGGGCTTCCAGCATTTGGTCGCTGGCGTTTTGCAGGGCTTGCAGTTCCAACGCCTCGTCCTCGCTGACCAAGCTTTGGCGTGCCGCCAAGCCACCTTGCAAACGCACCAAGAGGCGCAGCCAAACGGCATCCACACTGCTCCATTGGCGCACGACTTCAGAGCGCAAGCGCACCAGACGGTTATGCGCACCCACCGACCAGAACAGGCACAAAGCCAGCACCACACCCACCACCAGAGCACCCATGTTGCATTCCTCGCAAAGTAAGGTCCAAACAAAACAGCCCCTGACCACATGGCGGTACAGGGGCTGAATGGGCTCACCGCGCAGGCGGTGAGTTCATCGCTCAGGCAGCTTCGCCAGCGTCGGTGACGGTGTCTTCAGCCGTATCGCCAGCCAGATCCGCTGCTTCAGCATCGGCAATGGCTTTGCGTTCGGCGTCGTCCATAGCGTCCTTCACAGCACGGGCTTTGTGATAAGCCAAGCCCGTACCTGCAGGAATCAAACGACCCACAATCACGTTTTCCTTCAGACCACGCAATTCGTCGCGCTTGCCCATGATGGCCGCTTCGGTCAACACACGGGTCGTTTCCTGGAAGGAAGCGGCCGAGATGAACGAGTCGGTCGACAAAGAAGCCTTGGTGATGCCCAGCAACAAGTTGCTGAATGTCGCAGGAATCTTGCCGTCGGCTTGCAGTGCGTCGTTGGTGTTGAGCATTTCGGAGCGCTCCACTTGCTCACCCGAGATATAGGTCGACTCGCCAATGTTCTCGACCACTACGCGGCGCAGCATCTGGCGAACAATCACTTCGATGTGCTTGTCGTTGATCTTCACGCCCTGCAAGCGGTAAACGTCCTGCACTTCGTCGACGATGTAGCGTGCCAGCTCTTCGATGCCCAACAAACGCAAGATGTCTTGTGGGTCGGCTGGGCCGTCCACAATGCTCTCGCCCTTGTTGACCACTTGGCCTTCGTGCACCAGGATGTTCTTCTCTTTGGGGATCAGTTCATCCCAGACCTTGCCTTCTGGGTCGGTGATTTGCAAGCGGACCTTGCCTTTGGTTTCCTTACCGAAAGACACGGTGCCGGTGATCTCGGCCAGCATGCCTTTGTCTTTGGGTGTGCGGGCTTCGAACAGTTCGGCCACACGGGGCAGACCGCCGGTGATGTCTCGGGTCTTTTGACCTTCGACAGGGATACGGGCCAGCACTTCGCCAGGGCCCACGTCCATGCCGTCACGCACCTGGATCAGTGAGCCGATCTGGAAGCCGATGGTCACCGAGTGGTCTGTACCAGGGATCTTGACTTCTTTACCAGCGGCGTCGATCAGCTTGACCTGAGGGCGAATGACCTTGGCCGCACCGCGGCGCTTGGGATCAATGACCACCAAGGTCGACAAGCCTGTCACTTCGTCCAGCTGCTTGGCCACAGTCAGGCCTTCTTCGACGTTCTCGAACCTCACGGTACCCGCGTACTCGGTGATGATCGGACGGGTCAGCGGGTCCCAATTGGCCAAGATGGTGCCAGCCTTGATGGTCTGGTCGGCTTTGACCGACAGGATCGCACCGTAGGGCACCTTGTGGCGTTCACGCTCACGGCCGTGTTCACTGATCACGATTTCGCCTGAACGGGAAATCACCACCAACTCGCCTTTGGTGTTGGTCACATAGCGCATCGTGGCATTGAAGCCAATGGTGCCGTTGGACTTGGCGTCCACACTGGACGCCACTGCTGCACGCGAAGCCGCACCACCGATGTGGAAGGTGCGCATGGTCAGCTGGGTGCCGGGCTCGCCAATCGACTGGGCCGCGATCACGCCGACGGCTTCGCCGTTATTGACCAACCCACCACGGCCTAGGTCACGGCCGTAGCACTTGGCGCACAAGCCGAAACGTGTGGCGCAAGTCAGTGCGGTGCGCACTTTGACTTCGTCAACGCCCGCGGCTTCGAGTTCGTCGAGCATGTCTTCGTCAAGCAAGACGCCCGCTTCGGCCAGCACCGCACGGTTTTCAGGGTGCAGGACGTCTTCGACAACAGTGCGGCCCAGGATACGGTCACGCAACGATTCGATCACTTCTCCACCTTCAACAATGGCGCGCATGAGCGAGCCATCGGTGGTGCCGCAATCGAGCTCGGTCACAACCAAGTCTTGGGTCACGTCAACCAAGCGGCGAGTCAGGTAACCCGAGTTGGCAGTCTTCAAAGCCGTGTCGGCCAGACCTTTACGTGCACCGTGTGTTGAGATGAAGTACTGCAACACGTTCAGACCTTCACGGAAGTTCGCCGTGATGGGGGTGTCGATGATGGATCCGTCAGGTTTGGCCATCAGTCCACGCATACCGGCCAGCTGGCGAATCTGCGCCGCAGAACCGCGGGCACCCGAGTCGGCCATCATGTAAATCGAGTTGAACGATTCCTGATCGACTTCATTACCGTGACGGTCAATGGTGCGCTCTTTACGCAGCTGGTCCATCATTACTTTGGAGACGACGTCACCCGCTTTGCCCCAGATGTCAACGACCTTGTTGTAGCGCTCGCCAGCAGTCACGAGACCGGAGACGTATTGCTGTTCGATGTCTTTGACTTCTTTTTCAGCCGCTTCAATGATGGCGGGTTTCTCGGGCGGCACCAACATGTCATCGATACCGATCGAAATGCCTGCGCGCGTGGCCAGACGGAAACCGTTTTGCAACAGCTTGTCGGCGAACACCACGGTCTCTTTCAAACCGCACTTGCGGAAGGAAGTGTTGATCAGCTTGGAAATTTCTTTCTTCTTCAAAGCCTTGTTCAGGTTCGAGAAAGGCAGGCCCTTGGGCAAGATTTCCGACAGCAAGGCGCGGCCTACGGTGGTTTCGACCATCGACACCGATGAAGTGAATTCACCCGTGACTTTGTCCTTGGTCCACTCGGTCATGCGCACGTTGATCTTGGCCGCCAACTCGACCGCGTCCGCATCGAGTGCGCGCTGCACTTCGCCGATGTCAGCGAAGATCAGGCCTTCGCCTTTGGCGTTGATGCGGTCACGGGTCGCGTAGTACAAACCCAACACCACGTCCTGTGAAGGCACGATGGAAGGCTCACCCGATGCGGGGAACAAGATGTTGTTGGAGGCCAGCATCAAAGTGCGGGCTTCCATCTGGGCTTCCACCGACAGTGGAATGTGCACAGCCATCTGGTCGCCGTCGAAGTCGGCGTTGAAGGCCGCACAAACGAGGGGGTGCAACTGAATGGCTTTGCCTTCAATGAGCAAGGGCTCGAAAGCCTGAATGCCCAAGCGGTGCAAAGTCGGCGCACGGTTCAACATGACGGG
>CAJBLW010000244.1 GCA_903953985.1 uncultured Burkholderiales bacterium | reverse complement strand
GACCAGGTGCCTGCGCAATTGCTGCGGGCCCGCGCGGGCCTGAACCTGATGCCCGATGTGCTGCCGCTGTCTGAGCAAACCTCCACCAAGTTGCTGGAGTACCTGGCGCTGGGCTTGCCCGTCATCAGTAACCCCTATGCCTGGGCGCAGCGCACCGCGCTGGCCCATGCCGGGCGGGTGCAGCTGCTGGACGTGCAGTCCACAGCCGCGCAATGGCAATCGGCGGTGCAGGGTCTGCCCCCGCACCAGACCGATCGCCAAGACCTGCAGTCCTTGCGCTGGTCGCAGCAGTTGCAAGCTTTGCCAGTGTGGGCCGCCTTGTTCGGGGCTGGCAGATGAAGCGCTGGAACTTGTTGCAGTCCTTGCCCCGCGCCACGGGGCCCGCTGCGCTGGGCAGTCTGGTGTCGCTGGCGGCGCAGGGTTTTTTGGCGCTGGTGCTGTTT
This sequence comes from uncultured Burkholderiales bacterium, assembly GCA_903953985.1. Lineage (GTDB taxonomy): Bacteria > Pseudomonadota > Gammaproteobacteria > Burkholderiales > Burkholderiaceae_C > Limnohabitans_A. The sequence goes on along the minus strand of CAJBLW010000244.1, from coordinate 6,593 downwards.
CGGTTGTTCAGCCCCGAAGAGGTGGGGGTGTTTTCTGCCACCAGCCAACTGGCCTTTTTCTGGGCCAGTTTGGCACTGGCGCAAAGCCCTTTGAGCCTGCTGGCCGAGCGCCACCAAGAGCCCCGCGCCGCCGCCCGCCGCGCTTGGCGGCAAAGCGCGTGGCGCCTGCTGTGGCTGGCCCCGGTGGCGGCACTCGGGGCGGTTTGGTCCGGTTTGGACGATGCGGCGCAGGTCTGGGCCTGGGCCGCTGCCTTGGGCCTCGCGCAGCTGAGCTGGTTGCTGGCGCAAAGCCTGACTTTGCGGGTGGGCAGCCGCTGGTCCGTGGGCCTGGTGCGCATGGTGCCGCCCGTGCTGGCGGCTGCGGTGGCGGTGCTGGGGGCCGTGCTTTTTCCCGAACGTGGCGAGGGCCTCGAACTGCCCGTACTCTTGGTGTCGGCCTGCTTGGGGTATCTGGCCGGGGCCGTGTGGATGCGACTGGCTTTTCAGAGCGCCGCTGTCCCCGACGCGGCCGGTGCCGCCGAAGCGGACAGCGGCTTGGGCCCTGCCACGGCCGAAGCCCCGCCATCATTGGACCCACGCAGCGCCCGGCTCAAGATGCTGCACACCCTCAGCGATGGCTTGGCCGCCACAGCCTTGGCGCTGAGCTGGCCAGCGCACTACGGCGCACAAGAGGCTGGTTGGCTGCTGGCGCTGCTGCGCATCCTGAGCTTCATCCCGGCGCTGGTGCACACGGCTTGGGCGCAGGTGGTGCTCAGCAGCGCGACGAAGGTGCAGCTGCGCCCGCTGCAGGTGGCCTGGGCCGCATCGGCGCTTGTGCTGGGTGTGGGGGTCTTGGCCCAGCTGGCGCTGACATGGGGCTGGCTTGACGAGCGTTGGCAAGGCCTGTCGGCCTACGTCTGGCCCCTGGTGCTGTGGCAAACGGCCGCGTGTTTTGTGGCCGCGCACGCACACCTGCCATTTCAAAAAGGCTTGGCCGCCGGGCACTCTTGGCTGTGTGTGGTCATGAACGCGGGCTTCATCGCCCTGTGCGTGGTCTTGCCCTGGGCCAGCACCCTCAGTGCCAGCACGCACATGGTTTGGCTGTCGTCCTACATGCTGCTGAGCCTGGCGGGTTTGACACTTTGGGTGGCCAAGCGCTGAGCGCGAGCTGCACAGACATTCAGAAGACCGCCCCATGACCACGATCTTGAACATTCTGGGCATCACCGTCCCCATTTACCTGACCATTGGCTTGGGCTATCTGTGCACCCGCATGGGGCTTTTTGCCAAGTCCGAGTTGCAGGTGTTTGGGCGGTTCACGCTGCAGCTGGCGCTGCCTGCTTTGCTGTTCAACGCGCTGTCTCAGCGCAGCGTGGCGGAGATCTTGAACCTGAACTATTTGCTGGCTTTTGCCCTGGGGTCTTTGCTGGTGTTGGGCCTGGGCCTGTGTTGGGCGCGCAAGGTACTGGGCCAGGGCCTGAGTTACAGCAGCATGATGGCCATGGGCATGTCGTGCCCGAACAGCGGCTTTGTGGGTTACCCCATCATTTTTTTGTCGTTTGGTTCGGTGGCCGGGGTGGCGCTGGCTTTGAACATGGTGGTCGAAAACTTCTTGCTGTTGCCTTTGCTGCTGGCCATTGCCGACGCGCAAGGCCGACCCGAGCAGTCGAAAAGTGTGCTTCTTCTAACGTTGAAAAATGTGCTCAAAAATCCCATGATTTGGGGTGTGTTGACAGGTGTTGCGTTTTCGCTCTCTGGCCTGCAAATGCCCGAGCCTTTGGGGCGCACCATCCATTTGTTTGCGCAGTCCAGTGCGGTGCTGGCGCTGTTTGTGATTGGGGGCTCTTTGGTGGGCTTGCAGGCGCGGGGGCTGCAGGGCACCGTGCTGCCAATTGCGCTGGGCAAGCTGGTGCTGCACCCGCTGGCCATGTGGGCCGTGCTGGTCTGGCTGGTGCCCATTGAAGACCCCGCTTTGCGCGCCGCTGCATTGCTCACTGGGGCGATGCCCATGTTGGGCATCTACACCATCTTGAACCAGCGTCACGGCCACGGATCGGTGAGCGCTGCGGCCTTACTCGTGACCACGGTGCTGTCGTTTTTCACGCTCAGCGCGCTGTTGTGGTTGTTGCAGTGGCACCCTGTTTGACGGGCTTGTAGGCATTTTGGGGGACGTATGGGGTGTGCGCACCAGGGGATGGGTGCAGTGGCCCTGTCCCTGGGGCGGGTATTGAAAATGCGTGCGTGGCCCGCTGATAGACTTGCCGCTTGAAAAATTTCAGACCCTCAACTGCCCGCACTACCGCTCAGACGCCTGCAGGCCCAGCGCAAGCTGGCATCCACCACCTCAAAGACGAGCCCATGGATGTGGTGTATCTGTGGGTGGACGGCAACGACTCGAGCTGGCGGGACAAACGCCAAGCGGCTTTGGCGCAATTGCCCCGCGACACAGGCGCGGCCATGGCGCGTTACAGCAACGTGGAGGGCCGCTTTCGCGACAACCATGAACTGCGCTACAGCTTGCGTGCGCTGGAGAAATTTTTCCCGCAACACGGTCATGTTTATATCGTGACCGATGCGCAAGCACCGAACTGGCTGCGCCCCTCGGACCGGTTGACGCTGGTGGATCACCGCGAGTTGATGCCCGAGTCCTCCTTGCCCACCTTCGATTCGGGCCACATCGAATCGTGGATTCACCACATTCCGGGTTTGTCTGAGCGTTATTTTTATTTCAACGACGATGTGTTTTTGGGCGCACCGCTGAATCCGGCCGACTGGTTCACGCCCGATGGTTTTTACCTGACCTGGTCTGACGAGCCACCCGTCACCGACGAGGCCATGCGCATGGATGCAACTTCGCTGGAGAATGCCTGCCGCTTGTCGATCGAATGGCTAAGGGCGCAAGCGGGCGCTGCGCTGGCGGGTCAGGCCTTGCCGCTCAGCCGCCAGCAAGACCCGCTCTACCAAAGCACCTTCCGCACCTTTGCCCATTCGCCCCGGCCCATGCGTCGTTCGCTGCTGCAGGAGCTGGAGGGCGCGGCCCCCGAGTTGTTTGCGGGTGTGCGCTCGACGGTGTTCCGCAGCTGGGACAAGCCGACCATCGTGTCGGACTTTGTGCTGCGTTGGGCGCTGGCCCATGGCTTGGCACAGATGCGCACTTACCGTCATCGCCATGTGTCTACGGGTGACGTCGATCAGCAGACCCAACTGCAGGCCTTGGCGGCCGAGTTTGGGGCACTCGACTTTTTTTGCATCAATGACACCACCGATGATGCCCACTTGGACGATCCGCGTTTGCAACAGGTGCAGTCGGTGCTGCAGGCCATGCTGCCGCAGGCTTCGGGCTTTGAGCAGTCGCAGGGCGTTGCGGTGAGCGGGTCGGCCGTGCTGGCCGGGGCCGCCGAGATTCACCAAGGGGTGCAAGCGGCAGCGGCTCACCAAAGCCCGGTGTCCGGGTCGCGCCGCAGGGCTTGAGCGTCAGCGCAAAGAGGCCGCGGTGACCCCTGTCCGCGGCAAGGCCAACGGTTCAGATTCGCTCTGAAACGGCCGGTGGTCGGGCTCGAGCAAGGTGCGGGTAGACCCCGCGTGCTCAGGTGCTGTGCGGTTTCGAGCGTGCTGCAAAGCTTGGTGTTTGGTGGCGCGACCGCGCACCCGCATGCGCCAGACCTTGAAAGCCCGGGCTTTGAGGTGCTCTCGCATCAGAGCGATCACTTGGCCCTCGCTCAAACCAAATTGCAGGGCCATGGCTTCGAACGGGGTGTCGTCTTGCCACGCCATGCCGATGAGTGCGGACACGTTGCCTGCGCTCATGCCGATGGCGGTGATGGGGTCTGCGGTCAAATCAGGTTTTGTCATAGACGGGGTCACATGTGGGGCTGCTGCTGCGGTCGGTGTCTTGAACCGTCAGATTTTGCCATCCTGGGCGAAGACCCGGAATCCAGAATGCACCTCAGCCTTTTGCAATCGGCGCAAGCAAGTCATGGAACCCGGATCGAGTCCGGGATAACAATCACTAGCAAGCTGATGAAGGAAGCCTCAATGCAAGAGAGGGATGACAGCCCAGCAATCAGGCGTTGGCCACCGGGCTGGGGCCTTCGCGAAAAGAAGCCGCCAGCGCCACGGCTTCTTTCACGTCCACGCAAATGCCGTCGGCGCCCAGGCTGCGGGCGTCATGTTTTTGCAAAGTGAAAATGGGACCACCCAGCAGCACGCCCGGTTCGGGGTTGCCCGATGCGGCCTTGAGGGCGCGGATCAGGCTGGGCAGGGCCTTGAGTTGCGTTTCGGTGGCGCACGAGATACCAATGACGTCAAACCACTCGTTGTTGACTGCGTGCAGCAGTTCTTTTTCGGAGACCGAGATTTCGATGACCACGTCCCAGCCGGCTTTGCGGAAAAAGTCCGACACGATGGTCATGCCCAAAAAATGCTGCGAGCCGGGGGCCGAGGCCAACATGATGCGCTTTACGTCGCCACCCAGTTGCGGACCGTTTTGGTATTCAAAGCCCAGGCGGTGCGTGATCTCGTGCATGCGCACCAAGCCACAAGTGACTTCGGTGAAGTCGCACAGGTCTTGATCCCACATCTGGCCCAGCTGCCGCGCAGCAGGGGCGATCAGATCCAGGAAAATCCGGTCGGTGGTGACGCCCTGGTGGAGCAGCTCATCGATGAATTGGGTGGTCTCGCTGGCCTGACTGGATTTGCTCAAAGCCACAAACGTGGCCAGTTGCTTGGGCGAGATGCCAGGGCCCAGTGTGGCGGGGTCAGCTTCGGACAACGATACCCGGTGAGCTTGCACCAACCGCGGAATGATCTGGGTCTCGATGGCCTCGGTCAAAGACCTTTTGCACTCGTCCTGTGCATTCAAGGCGTCGGCATTGTTGGACTGCGACCGAAAGGTGCTCAATTGTCCACCCAAGGACGACATGAGCGTGAGCAATGCGCTTATGTGTTCCTTCAACGGGTTGAAGTGTAGGCCCGGTAAATTGAGGTACATCAAGAAGTCCAAGAGTGTTCTTTGACCTTACCGCTTTCCATGGTTCCTCGCAAGGCTTTAGGCGGCTGCTTGCCTAGGGGTTATCACCCGTATACCCAGTTTCCATCTTTTGCCTTGGGTTCAGCACGCTTCACATAGGTATAAAGATGAATCAAAAAATAAAAAATAATTTTTATGAGTAATAAATCAATAACGGGTAGACATTTAAAAATTATTATTCTTTGGAGGTCTGTCAACTGACTGGCCGCTGTAAAGGGCCTTTTTTGATTCAAAACACAAGGGAAAATAACCGCTTGGCGCTAAGCGGTGCTTGTTGACGGGCACCGATCTTTCGACCATTTCGCTTGAGGCGGATTTTTTCAGGGGCTGGTGATGGCTTGGGCCACGATGTCGGCCGAGCCGGCCGCCAGCGTGAAACCCAAACCGCCGTGGCCCGCGTTGAGCCACAGGTTGTTGGGGCCTGGCGCCTGTCGACCGACAACAGGCAAGCCCGTGGGGGTGGCCGGGCGCATGCCGGTCCAGGGCTGAACATCGCGCCAGCGTGAGCAGTCGCCAAACAAGTCCTGTGTGTCGTGCTGCAAACTGTCGATGCGCTGTTGAAGCACGCGGGTGTCGCGGCCAACCAATTCGACCATGCCCGCCACGCGCAGGCGATCGCCCAAACGGGCAAAGACCACTTTGCGGGCGCTGTCGGTGATGCTGACCCGTGGGGCCAGGCTGGGACCGTCGGTGTCGACGGTGATGCTGTAGCCCTTGAGGGGGTAAATGGGCAAGCGGATGCCCACCTGCGCCGCCAGTGCCGGGGCGCTGTGGCCGGTGCTCAGCACAAAAGCGTCTGCCGAGATGTCCTGGCCGTTGCGCAGTTGCACCGCTTGCAACCGATCCTCACGCACAATCATCCGCTCCACCGCTTGGCCCATGCACCAGTGCACGCCCCGAGCCGACAAAATTTGTACCAGCGACTGGCACAGCTTGAGGCAATCGGCGGCGCATTCGCTGACGGTGTAAATGCCGCCTGCAAAGGCATCACGGCGCGGGGTCAAGGCGGGCTCGATGGCGCAAGCTTCGTCGCTTGAGACCGCTTGTTGCGGTGCCCCGCCCAAGTGCTGCTGCAAAGCCAATTGTTGGCGAGCGTCTGCAAAGTCAGAGGCGCAGCGGAACATCACCAGCTTGCCGCTGCTGGAAAAATCAAAATCCAGTGCTTCTTGCGTGCGCCAAAGGTCGAGGGTGGCACGGCTTTGGGCAGCCAGGCGCAGCAGTTGCGCCGTGGTGCTGTGAGACTGGGTGGTGTTGCAGGCTTTTAAAAACTGCAGCAGCCAGGACCATTGAGCGGGGTCCCATTGCGGCCGGATTTTGAGGGCAGATGAGGGCGAGAGCAGCAACTTGGGCAATTGGGCCCAAATGCCGGGGTCGGCCATGGGTTGAACGTAGGCGTAGCTCAGTTGAGCCCCGTTGCCGCCACTGGCGCCCTGGCCCGCTTCGGCCTGGTCAATGACCGTGACACGGTGGCCCCTTTGTGTGAGCGCGTAGGCCGTGCTCAGGCCCACAATTCCCGCGCCCATGACACACACATGCATTGACTGCCCCTTTGGCTGAAAGACGTCTCCCACCGCGTTGCTTAGGG
>CAJBLW010000243.1 GCA_903953985.1 uncultured Burkholderiales bacterium | reverse complement strand
GTCTTAAGACAGCTTGAGATTCAGAAACATAAAAACCCGCTGTGGCAACACAGCGGGTTTTTTAATCGGCCGTTAAAAAAGCAATCAAACAAGCCATGGCCCGCAAGGCGTGCACGTTGCTGCAAATGCAAAAATGTCCCGCGGGGTGAGCCATCCAGGGCATCACTCAGGGAGCTTTCAATGCAAAAGCGATGCTTGTATGTGTACCGCCTGCCAGATGGCTTGAGCGGTGGACCGGCGAATGTCGAAACCACTGATCAAATCAGCCCACTCGTCCACCACGCCCAGCATGCCATCGAGCCTTTGCCCGGCCCAACGCGGATCGAGCCCGCCGGTCTGTGCCAACTTGATCACATGGCTGCGCTGGATGTTCAAACCCTCACCACAAACATCCATCTGGTGCTCACCACCTGGACCCTGGCTGTAAGTCAGGTCAAAACAAGGCGCCAGCTTCCACTGGCGTTGCGCGTCCATGCGGAAAGCCAAATTTTTTGGGTGATCATCCCGGTTGTGAAACAGCACATTGAAGACAGCGCGCTCAAACGCTTTTTGCACCTCGCGCTCATCGCGCGTGATCATGCGCGTGGCTCTTAAAAAAGTCGTGTAGTCCACTGACGAGGGAATTCTGAAGTCGGCGTGCAAGAAACCAGCCAACGAATGAATCGGGACGCGATGTCCTTGCGCCAGATCGAAGCGCTCAATGCCCAGTGCGGCCTGTTTGGCACTCAAATCAAACACATGGGTGTTGGGCATATCCAAACCGCAAGCTCTGGCCAGTTGTGCATAAAACGCCTCTATGGCACAGACTTCTTTGTGCTCGCCCATGGCCTGAAACTTGACCAACCAGCCTGCCCCGGCGGTCATGGGTGTTGTGCTGATGCGAGCCGTAGCCGGATCGTAAAACACAAGTACTTTGGGCCGGGCTCCCTGTGGAGAGCCACCCAACCAGGCCAAGCGTTGCAAGGTTTCTGTGTCTGCGCCCTGCAAGACCAAAGCAGTTTCGTTGGCCAGCGCCACCAGATCCACCGTGTCGGGCAGGACATCACCCTGCGAGCCTGGCTCATAAGTGAGCGCACCCATGCCACGATGGCCAATGAAGCTCAAACGGTCCAGTGGTGAAACTTGTTCTGGTCGAAGCCCTTGATTTCGAAAGAGCCTGTCCATGAGCAGCATGCCCCAACCATCGGGCAATGAGTCTGCAAACAGGCCCGGCAAGCGCCACTGATGCGCGGGGAAATTCCCCATGGCCTGCTTTTGCAAAGGCAAATGCCTCGGGGACAAAGACAAGCCTTCGACCAAGGCTTGAGGTGAATATTCAAACAGCAGCTGTTGACCATCGTCGGCCAAGGTGCCCAAGGGCCAGTTTTCGCCCCAGCCTTGGTAGCGAACGTGCAGTGTTTTCATGGCTTGACCCCAGGCCGAAGGCGCTTTCGGGTGACGCGCTGACGAGCGGGTTGCTGCTGTTTTGCCATGTCGGCGATGGATGTGATCAACGGTTTGAACAGCGGCTGCAATTGCGCCTCTTGACCTAGGCACTGCACCAGTTTGATCCAGGAAGTCACCGAACCTTTGCCGGTGTTTTCGAGGGTGTTGAGCGTGCTGCGCGACACGCCCATGCGCTCGGCCATGTCGGCTTGGGCAATTTCATTTTGCACCCGCAACGCTTTCAAGCGTTGCGCCAATGTTTTTACGATTTCATCGGTTGTCGAAAAATTAAAGTCTAAAAACTCAGTCATAAACTTGATTATATTGTTTAATGATGAATATTTACAACATTAAAATTCGCACCCCGCCTTGAGGGGTTAGCAGCATCACGCAGAAAACCCAACACGCTCAGCCGCTTGCTGCAAGCCTTCGTGCCATGTCCAACATCCCCTCGGCCACCTTGTCGAACAGGGCTTGAGGAAAATCACTGGGCAATCGTTGGGCAACTTCTTGCAGCGCACCCGAAGCCCGCGTGCCCATGCGGTGCATGCTGCCAGCCATGTCGGTGTAGCCTTCATGTTGGGCTGTTTCAAGAAAATGTCGGGGTTGAATCGACTTCACAAAATAGTGCGGGCTTTTGCCGCGCAAGGCCATGGCCATTCTGAGTTTGGCGGGGGGCACTTCTTGCACACCCGTTCCGGCGACAGGCCAAGCCGACAAGATGTCATACAAGGGAGACAAGCGGTACGCGCCTCCCGCCAATAGAGAGAGGCTGAAGTTTTTGGCATGTCCATCGGTAGCCGCCAGCATCCAGAAAAACAATTGCGCTTCAAACAAGGTGCGCAGATCATCGGTGGCGTTTGCAGACGTCCGCAACAGGGCACTCAATTGCCGCAGACCTGGGCCGCCATCGGCCTCGTACTTCAAATGGCTGGGCAGCCCCAAGGCTTGGCAAAAGTCTTCTTGTGGCAAACGCAGCCAATATTGACCGCCTTCAGACAAGCGTCGGTCAAACCGCTCGACGACCAGTGTTTTGCTTGCACCCCACTGGGCCATCTCGCAACCGGCTACAGGCAGTCCAAATGCTTTGGCCAATTGTGCGCACAGCCATTCGTTTTCAACCGAAGTGGACATGTCCGCTTGCCGGTTACCCACCAGGCCCATCGGTCGTTTGAAGATGTGTGTGGTGGGGGTTGCCCCATGCGGTCTGCACCACCGACCTTGGTGCCAGGTCAGCGCGGTTTTCTCTTGTGCACCGGCCAGTGAAATCCGGAAACTGTCATCACCACTTTCGCCCATCCGGTGGGCCGTTGTGGTCACGCGGTTCAGCCAGCTTTCGATTTCGGAGGGGCTCAATTCTTGGGCCTCAATCGTGTTCCACCCCGTGGGCTGTGCCTCTGTTGACAACAATTGAACGGCCCCGACACAGTCCCGGCCAATGGCTTCGAGCAAATCAAAAGCACTGCTGCTGGGCGTGCGAAATTGCGTTTGAACACGGCGGCGGATGTCCGCGCTGTCAGGCAGCAAATTGTCGAAAAAATTTTCAACCGCTTGTCCTTGCAAGGGCTGGCCCGTCATGGGCAATGAAAGTGAAAGTGGACGGGCAGAAGAGGATGTATTCCAGCTGTCGGCATACGCCAACTCATGCACTCCGTTGCGCTTCAAGGTCCATTGCCCAACCCACTCACCGTTCATCCAGATGTTCAGGGCCCGGCTGTGCGAATGCCTTCCCATGGTTTACCAATCGCTGGCGGTTTGGGTGGGCTTTTCGGCGGGACTGCGCAACACCAGCTCCAAGCCCAAAAGATTGACCAGCACCAAGAGCCGATCAATCGTCAAACGTCCTGGGTTTTGCTCCAACTCTGACAACCGGGCCTGGCTGATCCCCAGACGCGCCGCAGCTTGCGCCTGTGTCATGCCTTGCGCCTTGCGGTTGGCTGTCAACAAGTGCCCGACTTGTTGGGTGTTCGTGAGTGTTTGCGCCATATCGACATCTCCAATATTTTTATTTTATTGGATTTTCCAATAAAAGCAATATATTGAGTATTCCGATATTGAGCCGCGTCACACCACCGCGTGACAAGCGATCTTG
>CAJBLW010000242.1 GCA_903953985.1 uncultured Burkholderiales bacterium | reverse complement strand
GCATACCACTGCTCGCGGTTACGGACCAGGGGGTTGTCCAAGTCGGGCATGGCGAAGCCCCGGCGGATGCGCTCCCAGATGTCGATTTGCTCTTGCAGGCCGAGAATGGCATGGGGCTTGAGGGCCACCGGCCGCTCCTCGCTCATTTCGGTCACCGCAGGCGCCAAAGGCACCACAGGGCCTTTTATGGTTGCAGGCACCGGCGGCACGGGTGGCACCACCGAAGCAACTGGTGTGGGCGCTGCCTCGGACGCAGGCAGGCGCTCCATGGGAGGCTGCGGGGTAGGCACCGAGGTGGCGCATCCAGATAAGAAAGCCGCCAGCAGCAAGACCCAGCTGTGGCGTATGAGGCGGGCTGAGCCAAGGACAGTCAGGTTCATCGGAAGTTGTTTTTCCATTGGCGAAGCGCTGCAAAGGTGGTCACATCATCCACGGCCAGGCGGTCATGCTGGCGCACTGCGGAAGCGACAGAGGCCACTCGGCTTCGCAAGAAAGGGTTGATGGCGCGTTCTGTGTGAAGCGCCACAGGCAAAGTGGGCAGCGCTTGGCTGCGCAGACGCGTGCAATGCGCCCAGTGGTCTTGCAGCGCCAAGTTGCCGGGTTCGACGGTCAGAGCAAACTTCAAGTTGGACAAGGTGTACTCGTGAGCGCAGCACACCCGCGTGGCATCGGGCAAGGCGGCCAGGCGGTCAAGTGAGTCCAGCATTTGGGACGGCGTGCCTTCAAACAACCGGCCGCAGCCGCCGGAAAACAGCGTGTCGCCACAAAAAAGCAGGGGGTCCTGGCCCGTGGGCTGCGCCCAAAATGCGATGTGACCCAGGGTATGGCCCGGCACCTCGTGAACATGAAGTTGCAGGCCGTGCCAGTCAAAGCAGTCACCTTGTTGCAGGCCCTGGGTGGGCACTGGCATTTTTTCTAGGGCAGGGCCGATCACACGGGCCCCGGTTCGGTCCAGCAGTTCGGCCAGGCCGCCGGTGTGATCGGCATGATGGTGCGTGACTAGAATCGTGTCCAGCTGCAGACTCGGGTGCGCTTGCATCCAGGCCAGCACGGGCGCACTGTCGCCGGGGTCCACCACAAGGGCATGTCGGTCGGTGTGCAACAACCAAATATAGTTGTCTGCGAAAGCGGGCAGGGCAATGAGTTTCATGGAGCCTGTGATTATAGAAAGCCAATACCCAACGCCCGCCTGGCTGGCGCATCTAGGTCAACCTGTGGCCTCGCGCTTGCTCGCCTGGGAGCAAGCCCAGACCGATGCGTTGCTGGCCGATGTCTTTGGCTATCACGCAGTTCAACTGGGTTGGCCAGAGCTGAAAGCCTTGCGCCACAACCGAATACCCCATCGCTGGCAAGCAGGCGCCGAGTTCGAATGGCCTCAATCGAAAAGGGCTTTGTGCCCGCCAGAGCTGCAGAACTTGCAGCAGTCGCTGTTCCCGACCAATGCCATTCCACTGGAGGATGACCCCGATGTCTGGCTGGACAGCCGGGCTTGGCCCTGGCAGGCCGACAGCCTGGACCTGGTGGTTTTGCCGCACACGCTGGAGCGCTCGGCCGATCCGCATGCCTGTTTGCGCGAGGTCGAGCGGGTGCTGATTCCCGAGGGGCAGGTGCTGATCACAGGCCTGAACCCCATGAGTTTGTGGGGATGGCGGCCACAGCGCGGCAGCAAGCGCCTTGTAGAGGGCGCGCCGGTGCACAGCCTGATCGCTTATCGACGCTTGCGTGATTGGTTGCGGTTGCTGGGTTTTGAGGTCCAGGTGAGCCGTTTCGGGGGTTGGAGCCCAGCTCTGGGCAGTGAGCGCTGGATGCAGCGCCTGGGCTGGATGGAGCGCGCAGGGGAGCGTTGGTGGCCCATTTTGGGAGGTGTTTATCTGCTGATGGCCACCAAACGTGTGACTGGGGGACGCTTGCTTCAGGCGCGCCAATGGCGCACGGTACGATCGCCCGCTGCAGCGACCGCGCCCGTAGCCCGCTCCGATACCTTCATGACCCCCCCCCCTGCCGAGAAAGACGCTTTTGACCCACGTTGAAATTCACACCGATGGTGCCTGCAAAGGCAACCCTGGCCCCGGCGGTTGGGGCGCTCGCTTGCAGTATGGCCAGCATGTTCAAGAGCTGTTTGGAGGCGAGTTGAACACCACCAACAACCGTATGGAAATGACTGCCGTCATCGAAGGCCTGTTGGCGCTTAAGCGCCCATGTCAGGTCACGCTGTACCTGGACAGCGAATATGTGCGCAAGGGCATCACCGAGTGGATCCATGGCTGGAAAGCCCGGGGCTGGCGAACCGCCGCCAAGCAACCTGTCAAAAATGCCGATTTGTGGCAAAAACTCGACGCCGTGGTGTCCTCTTCGGGACACCAAATTGACTGGCGCTGGGTCAAAGGCCACAACGGTGATCCGGGCAACGAACGGGCTGATGCACTGGCCAACCTAGGCGTGGGCAAAGCCTTGGGCCAATGAAATCGCTTACCCAAGCCGGCACAAGTTATCGCCCATGCCGCACGGATGCCAAAGACTTGGCCTGTCTCAAGGCCCTTCCATGCATGGGGAAATAGCTTGCACGCTGTTACATTGCTGAAGTCTTGGCGTCTGCAACCTGAGAGAAACTTGAATGGCTTACAAGAAGAAATATGCATTGCTGGCCCTGTTGGGCATTTCCGTGGCCTCTGGGGCCGCATGGTGGTGGCAAAACAAGGCCCCGGTTGGCAATGCCGCCAACACTGTGACTGCCTCTGCTGCGCCTGCGGGTGCTGCTTCTGGCGCAGCTGCTGGCGGAGGTGCGGGTGGCGCTGCGGGGGGTCCAGGGCGAGCGCCTACCGTGGAAGTTGCCAAGGTCGAAAGCATGACCCTGGTGGACGAGACTCAGGCCGTGGGCAGTTTGCGCTCCAGGCAGGGTGTGATGCTGCGCCCAGAGGTGGGTGGCCGTGTCAAACAAATCTTCTTCGACGATGGCCAGCGTGTGCGCAAGGGTCAATTGATGGTTCAGTTTGAAGACCAGTTGCAGCAGGCCCAGCTGGCTCAGTCCAAGGCCGAGTTGTCCATCGCCGAGGCCAACCACAAGCGCAACCAGGAACTGGTGGCGCAAAACTTCATCAGCCAGCGCTCGCTTGACGAGAGCGCAGCAGCCCTGGAGGTCTCGCGTGCCAAGCTGTCTCTGGCACAGGCCACGTTGCAGCGTCTGCAGGTCCTGGCCCCGTTTGATGGCATCACCGGCCTCAAGCAAATCAACGTCGGCGATTACCTTAAGGACGGCGCGGACATGGTCAACGTGGAAGACATCGATGCGGTGCTGCTCGACTTCCGTTTGCCGGAGCGCTTTCAAGCCAAGGTCAGAGCGGGTCAAAAAGCGCAGCTGACGGTGGACGCCTTGCCTGGGCGGCCTTTCTCGGCCATCGTGCAAGCCGTGGACCCTTTGATCGAAGCCAATGGACGCTCTGTCGGCGTGCGTGGCTGCATCGACAACCGCCAGCAGCAATTGCGCCCAGGCATGTTTGCCCGCGTGAACGCGGTCTTTGGCTCGCGCGATAACGCTTTGGTCATTCCCGAGGAAGCCATCATCCCGCAAGGCGGGCGCACCTTTGTGGTCAAGGTGGTGCAAGGTGACAAGCCCGATGTGCGCGTGTCCGAGCGTGTGGCGGTCAAGGTCGGCTTGCGCCAGCCGGGCAAGGTAGAGATTGTGGAGGGCCTGGCTGCAGGCGACACCGTGGTGACGGCGGGTCATCAGCGCTTGCAAAAAGACGGCACGGCCGTGCGCGTGGTTGACTTGCCCCAGGCCGCAGGTGGCAAGCCTGGAGGCCCCCCTGGGCAGCCCGGCCCTGGAGGGCCGGGTGCCGCAACACCTGGCGCTCCCGCCGCAGGCAGTTCGCCTGCAGGGGCTGCAGCACAAGGTGCAGGTCCGCAAGGTGCACGCGCTTCGGGTGCTGCCCGACCCAGCCAGGGCTCGGGTCGTCCTATGGCCTTGTCTGGCCCCAATCCTTGCCTGAGGGCCGCCGATGCAGCTCGCTGAAGTCTCCATCCGCCGGCCTGTATTGGCCGTCGTCATGTCCATGTTGATCGTGTTGATTGGTGCCGTCAGCTTCAAGAGCCTGTCTCTGCGCGAATACCCCAAAATCGACGAGCCTACTGTCACGGTGACCACCCGCTATGTCGGGGCCTCGGCCGAAGTGGTCGAGTCGCAGGTCACCAAACCTCTGGAAGATTCGATTGCCGGCATTGACGCGGTGGATGTCATCACGTCCATCAGCCGCGCTGAGCAGTCGCAGATCACGGTGCGCTTTCGTCTGGAAAAAGACGCCGATACGGCAGCTGCCGAAGTGCGCGACCGCACTTCACGGGTGCGCAACCGTTTGCCTCAGGCCATTGAAGAACCGGTGATTGCCAAGGTCGAAGCCGATGCCTTTCCGGTGATTTGGCTGGCTTTTTCCAGCGACACACTCAATGCCCTGCAAATCAATGACTTGGTCAACCGCGTGGTCAAGCCGCGTCTCCAAACCGTGACGGGTGTGGCCGATGTGCGCATTTTTGGTGAACGCAAGTACGCCATGCTCGTCTCGCTGGACCATGCCCGCCTGTCTTCCTACAAGCTCACCCCACAAGACGTGGAAGACGCCATACGGCGCAGCAACCTCGAGTTACCAGCGGGCCGGATTGAGTCGAACAACCGCGAGTTCAGTGTGTCCTCTCAGACCGACCTGACCCGCCCGGGCCAGTTTGGTGAGATTGTGATCCGCAGTGTCAACGGCTTTCCAGTCAAGTTGCGCGACGTCGCCCAGATCAAGGAAGACGCCGCCAATGACCGCAGCGCGGTGCGTCTCAATGGGCGGCCGGCTATTTCTGCAGGCGTGATTCGGCAGGCCACGGCCAACCCGCTGGAACTGTCCAAAGGCGTGCGCGAGATGATTCCCCGTCTGAAGGCAGACTTGCCCGGTGACATGGCGATCGAGGTGGCCAACGACAACTCGGTCTTCATCGACCGCTCCATCAAGAACGTGTTTCAGACCATCTTGGAAGCAGTGGTCTTGGTGGCCTTGGTTATTTTCGTGTTCTTGCGCACCATCCGAGCTTCCATCATCCCCATCATCACCATCCCGGTCAGTCTGATCGGAGCGTTCGCCATGATGGCTTTGGCAGGTTTCACCATCAACACACTGACTTTGCTGGCGCTGGTGCTGGCCATTGGTCTTGTGGTGGACGATGCCATTGTGGTCCTTGAAAACATTTACCGGCACATCGAGGAAGGACTCGACCCGTTTTCTGCTGCCATCAAGGGTGTCCGTGAGATCAGTTTTGCAGTCATCGCCATGACCATGACGCTGGCTGCAGTGTTTGCGCCCCTGGCTTTCACCCCTGGGCGCACCGGTAAATTGTTTGGCGAGTTTGCGCTGGCGCTGGCAGGCGCGGTGATCGTGTCCGGTTTTGTGGCCTTGACCTTGGCACCGATGCTCAGCAGCAAACTGCTGCGCCACAACCCCAACCCTGGCTGGTTCGACCGCTCCATGGAGCGCATGCTCACGGGCTTGTCCAACGGCTATGAAAGCCTGTTGACCTTGATCTTGAACCGCGCCCGTTGGGTGGTGGTGTTGGTCATGGTGGGCTCTGGGGTTGGGATTGCGATGATTTACCCCACCATGAAGCAAGAACTCGCGCCGCTGGAAGACCGGGGCGTGATTTTGGCCACGGTCAACGCGCCCGATGGTTCCACGCTGGAATACACCGACCGCTACGCCCGTTCGTTGGAGAAGTTCGGTCAGGCCTATCCCGAGTTCGACCGGATTTTTGCCAACATGGGCAACCCCACAGTCGGCCAAGGTTCGGTGGTCTACCGTGCGGTGGACTGGGACGAGCGCAAGCGCACCACCCTGGAGATAGCCCGCGAATTGGGTGGTAAGTTCAACAGCCTGCCGGGTGTCAACGCGTTCCCGATCACGCCGCCCTCGTTGGGTCAAGGCTTTCGCGAGCGTCCTCTCAACTTTGTGATTCAGACCTCCGACAGCTACCAAAATTTGAATCAGTTGACCCGCCAGTTGATGGACGAGGTGGCCAAGAATCCGGGCATCTTGTCGCCTGACGTGGATTTGCGTCTGAACAAACCCGAGCTGCGCATCGAGGTGGATCGCGTGAAGGCCAACGAACTGGGCGTGAGCATCGAGGTGGTGGCCCGCACCATCGAGACCATGCTGGGGGGGCGTGTGGTCACTCGATACAAGCGCGATGCGGAGCAATACGATGTGATCGTGCAAACATTGGTCGCCAGCCGAAATACGCCTGACGACATCGACGTGATTCAGGTGCGCGGTCGCAACGACACCATGGTCCCGCTGTCCAGCTTGGTCAAGGTGCGAGAGAGCGTGTCGCCGCGTGAGCTGAATCACTTTGGTCAGCGCCGCTCGGTGTCCATCACTGCCAACCTGGCCCCTGATTACTCACTGGGTGAAGCGATCAAGTTCATGGATGAAGCGGCGGCCAAGGTGCTCAAACCGGGCTACACCACTGAGCTGAACGGCACATCGCGCGAATTCAAGAACTCTCAGGGCGCTTTGGTGGTCGTCTTCGTGCTGGCGCTGCTGTTCATCTTCTTGGTCTTGTCTGCCCAGTTTGAGAGTTTCATCGACCCCTTTGTCATCATGCTGTCGGTGCCCTTGTCCACGATCGGGGCGCTGCTGGCGCTTAAATTCACAGGAGGGTCGCTCAACGTGTATTCTCAAATTGGCCTGATCACGCTGGTGGGCTTGATCACCAAGCACGGCATTTTGATTGTGGAGTTCACCAACCAGTTGCGCGAAAAAGGCATGGCGATGCAAGAGGCTCTGATCAAGGCGTCTGCCCAGCGTTTGCGCCCGATCTTGATGACCACCGGTGCCATGGTGCTGGGCGCGGTGCCTCTGGCCTTGGCTACCGGCGCAGGTGCTGAAAGCCGCACGCAAATCGGCTGGGTGATTGTGGGCGGCATGAGCTTGGGCACTTTGTTGGCTGTGTTTGTGGTGCCCACCATGTACTCATTGTTGGCCCGCAAATCGGTGCCAGGGCCAAACAAAGCGGTGGCGCACGAGGCCCCGTCTGAGACAGTTGTGCATTGATTGCCTGAAACACAGGCGCTGTGCAGCGTCTTAGTCATTAAAAAAGCGGCCTAGGCCGCTTTTTTAATGACTAAGACGCTGCACAGCGCCTGTGTTTCAGGCAATCAATGCACAACTGTCTCAGACGGGGCCTCGTGCGCCACCGCTTTGTTTGGCCCTGGCACCGATTTGCGGGCCAACAATGAGTACATGGTGGGCACCACAAACACAGCCAACAAAGTGCCCAAGCTCATGCCGCCCACAATCACCCAGCCGATTTGCGTGCGGCTTTCAGCACCTGCGCCGGTAGCCAAGGCCAGAGGCACCGCGCCCAGCACCATGGCACCGGTGGTCATCAAGATCGGGCGCAAACGCTGGGCAGACGCCTTGATCAGAGCCTCTTGCATCGCCATGCCTTTTTCGCGCAACTGGTTGGTGAACTCCACAATCAAAATGCCGTGCTTGGTGATCAAGCCCACCAGCGTGATCAGGCCAATTTGAGAATACACGTTGAGCGACCCTCCTGTGAATTTAAGCGCCAGCAGCGCCCCGATCGTGGACAAGGGCACCGACAGCATGATGACAAAGGGGTCGATGAAACTCTCAAACTGGGCAGACAAGACCAAGAAGATGAACAGCAGCGCCAGCACGAAGACGACCACCAAAGCGCCCTGAGAGTTCTTGAATTCGCGCGATGTGCCGTTCAGCTCAGTGGTGTAGCCCGGTTTGAGCACCTTGGCCGCCGCTTCATCCATGAACTTGATCGCTTCACCCAGTGAGTAATCAGGGGCCAGGTTGGCAGTGATGGACACCGAGCGGCGCTGACCAAAGTGATTCAGCTCACGCGGCGACACGCTCTCTCGCACCTTGACCAAGCTGGACAGCGGGACCATGGTGTCGTTGCGACCGCGCACCTGAATCACGTCGATGTCGTCAGGCGTATTTCGGCTGGCGACCAATGTTTGCACGATCACATCGTATTGCTCCGCATC
Organism: uncultured Burkholderiales bacterium; assembly: GCA_903953985.1. GTDB lineage: Bacteria > Pseudomonadota > Gammaproteobacteria > Burkholderiales > Burkholderiaceae_C > Limnohabitans_A. The sequence continues at coordinate 6,212 of CAJBLW010000242.1, read as the reverse complement.
GCGCTTGTATCGAGTGACCACACGCCCCCCCAGCATGGTCTCGATGGTGCGGGCCACCACCTCGATGCTCACGCCCAGTTCGTTGGCCTTCACGCGATCCACCTCGATGCGCAGCTCGGGTTTGTTCAGACGCAAATCCACGTCAGGCGACAAGATGCCCGGATTCTTGGCCACCTCGTCCATCAACTGGCGGGTCAACTGATTCAAATTTTGGTAGCTGTCGGAGGTCTGAATCACAAAGTTGAGAGGACGCTCGCGAAAGCCTTGACCCAACGAGGGCGGCGTGATCGGGAACGCGTTGACACCCGGCAGGCTGTTGAACTTACCACCCAATTCGCGGGCTATCTCCAGGGTGGTGCGCTTGCGCTCGTCCCAGTCCACCGCACGGTAGACCACCGAACCTTGGCCGACTGTGGGGTTGCCCATGTTGGCAAAAATCCGGTCGAACTCGGGATAGGCCTGACCGAACTTCTCCAACGAACGGGCGTAGCGGTCGGTGTATTCCAGCGTGGAACCATCGGGCGCGTTGACCGTGGCCAAAATCACGCCCCGGTCTTCCAGCGGCGCGAGTTCTTGCTTCATGGTGGGGTAAATCATCGCAATCCCAACCCCAGAGCCCACCATGACCAACACCACCACCCAACGGGCGCGGTTCAAGATCAAGGTCAACAGGCTTTCATAGCCGTTGGACAAGCCCGTGAGCATGCGCTCCATGGAGCGGTCGAACCAGCCAGGGTTGGGGTTGTGGCGCAGCAGTTTGCTGCTGAGCATCGGTGCCAAGGTCAAGGCCACAAAACCGGACACGATCACCGCGCCTGCCAGCGCCAGCGCAAACTCGCCAAACAATTTACCGGTGCGCCCAGGGGTGAAAGCCAGGGGCGCAAACACTGCAGCCAGCGTCATGGTCATGGCGATGACTGCAAAACTGATCTCACGGACACCCTTGATGGCAGCAGAAAACGGGTCGAGTCCTTCCTCGATGTGCCGGTAAATGTTTTCAAGGACCACAATGGCATCGTCCACCACAAGACCAATGGCCAGCACCAGCGCCAGCAAAGTCAGTGTGTTGATGGTGAAACCTGCCAAAGCCATCATGGCGAACGCTCCGATCAGACTGACCGGGATGGTGATGATGGGGATGATGGAAGCTCGGATGGTGCGCAAGAACACGAAAATAACCAAGGCCACCAAGACCACTGCTTCCAAGATGGTCTGAAACACGTTCTTGATGGAGCGGTCGATGAAGACCGAGTTGTCGTTGGCCACCTCGATCGCCATGTCACCGGGCAAGTCTGCCTTCAGACGGGGAATCATCTCGCGCACGCCTTTGGACAGTTCCAGCGGGTTGGCCGTGGCCTGCCGAATCACGCCTGCAGAAATAGCCGGCCGCCCATTGAGACGCACCGCGCTGCGGTCATTGGCGGCGTCTTCCTTGATCTGGGCGACGTCGCGCAACTTGACTGGAAAGCCGTTGACACTGCGGATCACAATCTCACCAAACTGGCCCGGGCGGGTCAGGTCGGTCTGAGAGGACACACTGAACTCGCGGTTGTTCGACTCAATCCGGCCCGCTGGTAACTCGAGGTTGCTGCGCCGTATGGCGTCTTCCACGTCTTGTGGGGTGAGCTTGTAGGAAGACAGGCGGGCATGGTCCAGCGAGACGAGCATGGCGTACTTGCGTTCACCAAAAATGCGCACATCGGCCACACCCGTCACGGTTTGGAGACGCGGCTTGACCACGCGGTTGACCAAGTCATTGATTTGCAGGGCATTGAGTGTGTCGCTGGAAAAAGCCAGCCAAATCACCGGAAAGGCATCGGCTTCGACCTTGGCAATCACCGGTTCTTCAATGGCCTGAGGCAAACGGTTGCGCACCCGTGAAGTGCGGTCGCGCACTTCGGCAGCTGCCGTATCGGCGTCTTTTTCCAGACGAAAGCGCACCGTGATCTGCGACTGCTCAGCGCGGCTGATGGACGTGATGACATCCACCGCGTCAATGCCGGCAATCGAATCTTCCAGAGGTTTGGTGACCTGCGACTCGACCACTTCGGCCGAGGCCCCGACATAGCGGGTGGTCACCGTGACAGTAGGCTCGTCGATTTTGGGGTATTCGCGCAGAGACAGGCTCTTGAAGCTGACGGCACCAATCAACACGATCAACATGGACATGACGACGGCCAATACAGGCCGGCGGATGGAGACTTCAGCGAGCTGCATCGGCGGCCCTCAGGCAAGGATTGGGGCCAGACAAGGCCATAGGACGACCCGAGCCCTGGCTGGGTCGGGCAGCACCCGAAGCGCGTGCACCTTGCGGACCTGCACCTTGTGCTGCAGCCCCTGCAGGCGAACTGCCTGCGGCGGGAGCGCCAGGTGTTGCGGCACCCGGCCCTCCAGGGCCGGGCTGCCCAGGGGGGCCTCCAGGCTTGCCACCTGCGGCCTGGGGCAAGTCAACCACGCGCACGGCCGTGCCGTCTTTTTGCAAGCGCTGATGACCCGCCGTCACCACGGTGTCGCCTGCAGCCAGGCCCTCCACAATCTCTACCTTGCCCGGCTGGCGCAAGCCGACCTTGACCGCCACACGCTCGGACACGCGCACATCGGGCTTGTCACCTTGCACCACCTTGACCACAAAGGTGCGCCCGCCTTGCGGGATGATGGCTTCCTCGGGAATGACCAAAGCGTTATCGCGCGAGCCAAAGACCGCGTTCACGCGGGCAAACATGCCTGGGCGCAATTGCTGCTGGCGGTTGTCGATGCAGCCACGCACGCCGACAGAGCGTCCATTGGCTTCGATCAAAGGGTCCACGGCTTGCACGATGGCCGAGAAAGGCCGCCCAGGCAAGGCGTCCACCGTCAGCTGCGCTTTTTGACCCGCTCTGACCTTGGCTTGAAAGCGCTCCGGCAAACGGAAGTCGAGCAGCACCGCATCGATGTCTTCCACGTTGACCATGTCCGCGCCGTCCTTAAGGTAATCGCCGACGTTGATTTGCTTGAGGCCGGTGATGCCATCAAACGGGGCCAGGACCTGCAGACGCTGCAACGTGGCCTGTGCCAGAGACAGCTTGGCACGCGAGACCTCCAGGGCTGCTGCGCTCTCGTCAAGCGAGCGCTGGCTGATGAAGTTTTGCGCCACCAGTTCCTGGTTGCGCTTGTGGTTGGCCTCGGCGATGGACAACTCGGCCTTGGACTGAGCCAGCTGGGCCTGCTGCAACTGGTCTTCAAACTGAACCATCAATTGACCCTTGCGCACACGCTGGCCATCGTCGAAGAAGATTTGTTTGACACGGCCACCCACCTCTGGGCGCAGCATCACACCCTGCCTGGAGCGCAAACTGCCCACGGCCTGAGTCTCGTCCACCAGGGTCATGCTTTCGACCTTGGCAACTTCCACGGTAGGCGCTCGCCCTGGACCCCCCGCAGCGCCACCCGCACCTCCGCCAGCAGCTGCGCCAGAAGCAGCACCCGCAGGCGCAGCAGAGGCAGTCACAGTGTTGGCGGCATTGCCAACCGGGGCCTTGTTTTGCCACCACCATGCGGCCCCAGAGGCCACGGAAATGCCCAACAGGGCCAGCAATGCATATTTCTTCTTGTAAGCCATTCAAGTTTCTCTCAGGTTGCAGACGCCAAGACTTCAGCAATGTAACAGCGTGCAAGCTATTTCCCCATGCATGGAAGGGCCTTGAGACAGGCCAAGTCTTTGGCATCCGTGCGGCATGGGCGATAACTTGTGCCGGCTTGGGTAAGCGATTTCATTGGCCCAAGGCTTTGCCCACGCCTAGGTTGGCCAGTGCATCAGCCCGTTCGTTGCCCGGATCACCGTTGTGGCCTTTGACCCAGCGCCAGTCAATTTGGTGTCCCGAAGAGGACACCACGGCGTCGAGTTTTTGCCACAAATCGGCATTTTTGACAGGTTGCTTGGCGGCGGTTCGCCAGCCCCGGGCTTTCCAGCCATGGATCCACTCGGTGATGCCCTTGCGCACATATTCGCTGTCCAGGTACAGCGTGACCTGACATGGGCGCTTAAGCGCCAACAGGCCTTCGATGACGGCAGTCATTTCCATACGGTTGTTGGTGGTGTTCAACTCGCCTCCAAACAGCTCTTGAACATGCTGGCCATACTGCAAGCGAGCGCCCCAACCGCCGGGGCCAGGGTTGCCTTTGCAGGCACCATCGGTGTGAATTTCAACGTGGGTCAAAAGCGTCTTTCTCGGCAGGGGGGGGGGTCATGAAGGTATCGGAGCGGGCTACGGGCGCGGTCGCTGCAGCGGGCGATCGTACCGTGCGCCATTGGCGCGCCTGAAGCAAGCGTCCCCCAGTCACACGTTTGGTGGCCATCAGCAGATAAACACCTCCCAAAATGGGCCACCAACGCTCCCCTGCGCGCTCCATCCAGCCCAGGCGCTGCATCCAGCGCTCACTGCCCAGAGCTGGGCTCCAACCCCCGAAACGGCTCACCTGGACCTCAAAACCCAGCAACCGCAACCAATCACGCAAGCGTCGATAAGCGATCAGGCTGTGCACCGGCGCGCCCTCTACAAGGCGCTTGCTGCCGCGCTGTGGCCGCCATCCCCACAAACTCATGGGGTTCAGGCCTGTGATCAGCACCTGCCCCTCGGGAATCAGCACCCGCTCGACCTCGCGCAAACAGGCATGCGGATCGGCCGAGCGCTCCAGCGTGTGCGGCAAAACCACCAGGTCCAGGCTGTCGGCCTGCCAGGGCCAAGCCCGGCTGTCCAGCCAGACATCGGGGTCATCCTCCAGTGGAATGGCATTGGTCGGGAACAGCGACTGCTGCAAGTTCTGCAGCTCTGGCGGGCACAAAGCCCTTTTCGATTGAGGCCATTCGAACTCGGCGCCTGCTTGCCAGCGATGGGGTATTCGGTTGTGGCGCAAGGCTTTCAGCTCTGGCCAACCCAGTTGAACTGCGTGATAGCCAAAGACATCGGCCAGCAACGCATCGGTCTGGGCTTGCTCCCAGGCGAGCAAGCGCGAGGCCACAGGTTGACCTAGATGCGCCAGCCAGGCGGGCGTTGGGTATTGGCTTTCTATAATCACAGGCTCCATGAAACTCATTGCCCTGCCCGCTTTCGCAGACAACTATATTTGGTTGTTGCACACCGACCGACATGCCCTTGTGGTGGACCCCGGCGACAGTGCGCCCGTGCTGGCCTGGATGCAAGCGCACCCGAGTCTGCAGCTGGACACGATTCTAGTCACGCACCATCATGCCGATCACACCGGCGGCCTGGCCGAACTGCTGGACCGAACCGGGGCCCGTGTGATCGGCCCTGCCCTAGAAAAAATGCCAGTGCCCACCCAGGGCCTGCAACAAGGTGACTGCTTTGACTGGCACGGCCTGCAACTTCATGTTCACGAGGTGCCGGGCCATACCCTGGGTCACATCGCATTTTGGGCGCAGCCCACGGGCCAGGACCCCCTGCTTTTTTGTGGCGACACGCTGTTTTCCGGCGGCTGCGGCCGGTTGTTTGAAGGCACGCCGTCCCAAATGCTGGACTCACTTGACCGCCTGGCCGCCTTGCCCGATGCCACGCGGGTGTGCTGCGCTCACGAGTACACCTTGTCCAACTTGAAGTTTGCTCTGACCGTCGAACCCGGCAACTTGGCGCTGCAAGACCACTGGGCGCATTGCACGCGTCTGCGCAGCCAAGCGCTGCCCACTTTGCCTGTGGCGCTTCACACAGAACGCGCCATCAACCCTTTCTTGCGAAGCCGAGTGGCCTCTGTCGCTTCCGCAGTGCGCCAGCATGACCGCCTGGCCGTGGATGATGTGACCACCTTTGCAGCGCTTCGCCAATGGAAAAACAACTTCCGATGAACCTGACTGTCCTTGGCTCAGCCCGCCTCATACGCCACAGCTGGGTCTTGCTGCTGGCGGCTTTCTTATCTGGATGCGCCACCTCGGTGCCTACCCCGCAGCCTCCCATGGAGCGCCTGCCTGCGTCCGAGGCAGCGCCCACACCAGTTGCTTCGGTGGTGCCACCCGTGCCGCCGGTGCCTGCAACCATAAAAGGCCCTGTGGTGCCTTTGGCGCCTGCGGTGACCGAAATGAGCGAGGAGCGGCCGGTGGCCCTCAAGCCCCATGCCATTCTCGGCCTGCAAGAGCAAATCGACATCTGGGAGCGCATCCGCCGGGGCTTCGCCATGCCCGACTTGGACAACCCCCTGGTCCGTAACCGCGAGCAGTGGTATGC
>CAJBLW010000241.1 GCA_903953985.1 uncultured Burkholderiales bacterium | reverse complement strand
GTTCGTCAAAAAACAACTGACTTTTTGAAACACCTGTGCGAGATATGCGCTGCCATGGGCGGGCGTTACCTGGTGCACGGGTCTCCCAAACAACGCAGCATTCACCCAGGTCAAACCCATGCGCAGGCCCTGAACCTGGCACAAGAAGTTCTCGCCAATGTGGCGCAAGCTGCGCAAAGTTTTGGTGTGACCTATTGCTTGGAGCCGCTGTCGGCCGATCAGACCCCACTCATCAACACCGTGGCCCAAGCCGCAGACGTGGTGCAACAAATCAACAACCCTTTTTTCAAAACGATGCTGGACACCAGCTCGGCAGGCTTGGCTGAAACCCTGTCAATGCCAGAGCTGATTGAGTTGTGGATGCCGCAGGGCATCATGGCGCATGTACAACTTAACGACCCTAATCGGCGCGCGCCCGGTCAGGGCGATATGCGGTTCGCCCCCATCCTGGCAGCCCTGCAACGGCAGGCTTACAGTGGTGTGGTGGCGGTCGAGCCGTTTGATTATTTTCCCGATGGCCCCGGGTGCGCCGCCTGGTCAGCCGCTTATCTGAAGGGCCTGCTGGAAAACGAAGTAGCCCAAACGCCCTAGACAAGAGACTTTCACCATGCAACCCAGCTTTCGTATCGCCGAGATTGAATTACTTGAAATTCCAGTGGTCCTGCGCATGCCTTTTCGCTTTGGCGTGGTCACACTTCGAAAATGTTTTCAAGCCTTTGTGCGAGCCCGCATCGTCATGCCTGATGGCCGAAGCCACTGGGGTGCCTCGGCCGAAATGATCGTGCCCAAATGGTTCGACAAAAACATCCAACTCAGCGACGAAGACAACTTCGAACAAGAACGCCATGTGTTGCGCATGGCCAAAGCCGCCTATTTGGCCGATGGCAACCCCGACACCGCCTTTGGTCACTTTGCACGACACCACGAAGCTCACCTGCGCGCCTGTGCATTAGAAAACCTCAACCCACTGCTGGCCAACTACGGCCCCGCGCTAATTGACCGCGCCCTGATCGACGCGCTGTGCCGTGCCTTGGGAAAATCTTTTTATGCCGCCGTGCAGCACAACAAGCTTGGCATCGATGAACGCATGCCAGCCTTTCATGGTTTGAACATGACCGGCTTTCTGTCAAGCCTTCAGCCGGCCACAACCCTGCACGCTCGGCACACCGTGGGTCTGCTAGACGCCATCACCCGGCAGGACGTTATTGAGCCCGTTAACGACGGCCTGCCAGAAACCTTGCAAGAAGTTTTGCAAGTCTACGGTCAGCGTTATTTCAAACTCAAGGTCAGCGGCCGCATCGACGCCGACATCGATCGGCTCTGCGCCATAGCCTCGGTGCTGGACAGCCTGCCCGAGCCCTACCACGCCACGCTGGACGGCAACGAGCAATACCAAAGCGCCGAGCAATTGCACGAACTGCTGGCGCGCATGCGTGCCCAACCCGCCCTGCAAAGGCTGGTGGCCAGCATCCTGTTCATCGAACAACCCATCAACCGCCTGCACGCGATGGACATCGACCTGAACAAAATGGACCTGGGCATGCCCGTCATCGTGGACGAATCCGATGGCCTGCTCGACACCTTTGTGATGGCCCGCGAGCGGGGCTACACCGGCATCTCCAGCAAAACCTGCAAAGGGGTGTATCGCTCGCTGCTGAATGCCGCACGCTGCGTCGCCTGGAACCACGAAGCGTCCACGCCAGGGCGCTATTTCATGTCGGCCGAAGACCTGACGGTGCAAGCCGGTTTGTCGGTGCAACAAGACCTGGCCTTGGTCAACCTGATTGGCGTGACCCACGTCGAGCG
>CAJBLW010000240.1 GCA_903953985.1 uncultured Burkholderiales bacterium | reverse complement strand
GTAGAGCAGGCCCATCTCGCGCTGTATCTTCAGTGTGGCCGGTGAAAAGTCCCATGAGGGGGTGCGCATGCCGACCGGGGACACGCCGGTGATTTGCGTCAAGGTGTCAAACGAGCGCAGGTGCAGTTCGCGTTCGTCCTTTTCGGGGAGCACTGAATTGACCTCGTGAATCCAGCCGTGCAGGCCAATTTCGTGACCTTCGGCCATCACGCGTCGCTGCTCCTCCGGGTAAAGCAGCGCCGTCACGGCCGGCACAAAGAAGGTTGCCGGAATCTGGGTGCGTTTGAGCAATTCGAGGATACGTGGCACGCCGACCCGGTTGCCGTACTGGCCCCAGGACATTCGCCCAATGGATTTTCCGCCGTCCCGAAGTTCGTTGGTGTCGTGGTCGCTGTCAAACGACAGCGCCACGGCGCAGCGTTTACCGCCGGGCCAACTCTCCGGGCGCAGGCTGCGGCCGGCACGCACATGGTTCACCCTGCGACGCCATTCTTCTTCGGGCCATTGCCAAGGTTCAAGGTCTTTGGGAAGGCTTTCAGGTGGCATGGTCGGGCGTCTCCAGAGGAAAGTGGCAGGCTGCCTGCTGAGCTTTACCGAACGGTCGCAATAGGGGCAGTTCATTTTTGCACCGGTCTTGCGCAAAGGCACACCGCTGATGAAACGCGCAACCGGGGGGTGGGTTGATCGGGGACGGCAGCTCGCCATGGATGGGCCGTATGTCCTGCACAGGCGCGCCATCGGCCGCAAGGCGCGGCGCGCTGTCCAGCAACGCGCGGGTGTAGGGATGGCGCGGCGCCGTGAATATTTTCTCGGTCGGCCCGGTCTCGACAATGCGTCCGAGGTACATGATGGCCACGCGGTCGCTGACGTGGCGCACGACGCTCAGGTCGTGGCTGATAAACAGCATGGTCAAGTTCAGATCCCGACGCAACTGCAGGAACAGATTGATGATCTGCGCCTGAATGGACACGTCTAGAGAGGCCACAGGCTCGTCGCAGACCAGCGCGTCGGGCCGCATGGCCAGGGCACGGGCGATGGCTACACGCTGGCGCTGCCCCCCAGAAAACTGGTGCGGAAAGCGCTGAGCCGCAGCGGCGTCCAGGCCTACGGCGGTCAGCCAGCGGGAGACATCGCTGTCGGCCTGCGCTCGCGTGATCAACCCATGGGCCAGTGGGCCTTCGGAGATCGTCTCGCCCACCCGCATCCGCGGGTTCAGCGATGCATAGGGGTCCTGAAACACCATCTGTATGCGCGTGGTCACTTTGCGCCTGCCCACCATCACCGGCTCGCCACCCACAGCAGCATGGCCCAAGGTGGGGCCGAGGATGCCAGCGGCCACGCGGCCAAGCGTCGACTTCCCGCAACCGGACTCGCCCACCAAGCCCAGTGTTTCTCCCCGGTTTACAGACAGGGAGACGCCTTCTACGGCGTGCACCACAGTCGGGCTGGCAATCGAGCCGGTGAGGCGTTTAGCCAGCCGCTCGGCGAGGGGGGGCACCGACGTGAAGCGGCGCGTGATGTCGTCCAGATGAATAAAGTGACTCACAGACCACTCTCCGCGGCAACGTGGATGTTCAAGGGATGGTGGCAGCTCCAGGTCCGCGGGCTGTCGATGGTTTGCGCTGGGGTCGTGCTGCAAATGGCCGTGGCGTGGGCGCAGCGTTCACGGAAAGCGCAGCCAGAGGGCAATGACGTCAGCGCGGGCGTCGATCCGGGAATCTGAACCAGGTCGCGCCCGGGCGCAGCACGCGAGGGCAAACTGTCAATCAAGCCCTGTGTGTAAGGGTGACGAGGGCGGCGCAGCACTTCGGCCGTGGGGCCTTCCTCGATCAGGCGACCGGCATACATCACCAGCAAACGCGACGCGAGCACAGAGACGGTCGCCAGGTCGTGACTGATCCAGACCAGGCTGACGCCCGCTTCACGCACCAGGGTTTTCATCTCAACCAGGATCTGCGCCTGGATCGAAACGTCGAGCGCCGTCGTCGGTTCATCGCAGATCACCAGCGCTGGCTGGTTGAGGAAGGCGATGGCAATCGCCACGCGTTGGCGCATACCACCCGACAACTCGTGTGGGTAGGCCTCAAGACGTCGCTCAGGGTCGGGGATACCGACCTTGCCCAGCGCTTGCAGCGCGCGTGCGCGCATCTGCGCAGCATCCGGTCGGCCATGGGCCTTCATCGCCAGCTGCATCTGTGCAAAGACCGTCAGCACCGGGTTCAGGGTGCTCATCGGGTCCTGAAAGACCATGGCAATGCGTCGTCCGCGAAGCGTCCGCAGTTGCTGGCGTGACATGCCGACGAGCTCCTGCCCTTCCAGCCGGACCGAGCCGCCCGTGATCCGCCCGGGCAGATCGATCAGACCGAGGATGGAATACCCGGTGACGCTTTTCCCAGAGCCAGACTCGCCCACGAGTCCCACGATCTCACCGGCAAAAACATCGAACGAGACCCCATCAACCGCCCGGGCGACACCCGAACGGGTGGCGAACTCAGTCGCAAGGTCTCTGACCTGAAGCAAGGGTGCAGGCGCTCCTGTCGACGAAATTTCTTTCTCCTCAGACAACTGCGTTTTACCCTTGGGCAGCGAGTTTTTTGGGTTGCTCATCGCTTGAGCCTCGGGTTGAGCTGGTCGCGAATCTGATCGCCCACGAGGTTGATGGCGACGATCAGCACGATGAGCGCGATGCCGGGGTAAATCGAGATCCAGTAACGACCCGACAACATGTACTGAAAACCATTGGCAATCAGCATGCCCAGTGAGGGCTCTGACACAGGCATCCCCAAACCCAGAAAGGACAGCGTGGCCTCCAGGGCAATCGAGCTGGCGACCTGCACCGTGGCAACGACGATCAGCGGCGGCAGGCAGTTGGGAAGCACATGACGGAACGCAACGCGGAATGAGCTCAGGGGTGTCGACAAGGCCGCCTCGACATAGTCCTTGGAACGTTCGGCTGACGCAGCGCCGTGGGCGGTGCGCGCAAAGTAAGCGTACTGCGCAGTAACGAGCGCCGCGATCAGGGGCCACTTACCCTGGCCGAGTAAAGCCGAAAGCACCAGAGCCAACAAAATGGCCGGAAAAGACAACTGAAGGTCGATGATGCGCATGATCAAGGCTTCAACACGTCCGCCAGAAAAACCGGCCAGTGTGCCCAAAGACGCTCCGATGACAAAGGCAATGGCGCCAGCCATCAGGCCCACCTGCAGTGAGATTCGCAGCCCGTACAAGATGCCCGAGTACAGGTCGCGCCCCTGCGAGTCGGTACCCAACCAGTGGGTAAAGCCCTTGCTTCCGACATAGCCGGGCGGTCGGCGTGCGTCCATCAGCGCAAGGTTGGACAGGTCGTACGGGTCTTGAGGCGTGATCCACGGCGCCAGCAGGGCCAGCAACACGATCAGCGCCAGCACAACGAAAGCGACGACCGCGACACGGTCCTGCGCAAATTCGCGCAGAAAGCCTCGCAGCGGTGTCTCCATGGGTGGAATGGCTGTGTTCATGAAGACTTGCGCGCACGCAGGCGCGGATCGAGGGCGGCGTAGGCGATATCCACCGTCAGGTTGATCGTGATGAACAGCAGCGAGACCAGCATCAGATAGGCCACCATCACAGGCCTGTCCAGCACGGAGATCGAATCGATGATCAGCTTGCCGACGCCAGGCCAGGAGAAGATGGTTTCGGTGACCACTGCAAAAGCCAGGGTCGACCCCAGCTCCAGGCCGAACACGGTGACCAGCGGGATGGCGATCAGGCGCAGCACGTGATGCCGGAGGATGGTCAACTCGCTTTCGCCGGCGGCGCGCGCAAAGCGCACGGTGTCGGTCAGCATCACCTCGCGCGTTCCGGCGCGCGCCAGCCTGATCAACAGCGCCAACTTGAATAGCGCCAGGTTGATCGCGGGAAGCAGCATGTGCATGAGCCCGTTTACGGTCAAAAAGCTCCACTCGACACCGAACAGCATGACCGTCTCACCGCGTCCGCCTGCGGGCAGCAGCCCCAGGTTGACGGCAAACACGAAGATCAAGATCAGGCCGATCCAGAACGATGGCACTGAAAAGCCCAGCACAGACACGCCCATGATGGCGCGGGCCGCCACGCTATTGGGCGCGTACCCGGCAAACATGCCCAGCGGCACGCCGAGCAGCGCTGCGCCGAAGACGGCAGTCAGTGTGATCTCAAGAGTCGCTGGCAGGCGCGACAAGATAAGGTCCAGCACCGGCATGTTGTAAACAAAGGACCTGCCAAAGTCGCCCGTGATCAGTCTCTGCAGAAAAATGCCATATTGCTGCCACAAAGGTAGATCAAAGCCATAGGCGCGAATCGTTTGTTCGCGGATCTCCTGCGTCACGTCCGGCGAGATCATCACGTCGATCGGATTACCGACTGCATACACGCCAACAAAGACCAAAGCAGAGATGACCAGCATCACGACCACGGCCTGCATCAGGCGCTGAAGAATAAATGCAAGCACGGTGGCGCGCCGGGTTCAGTCCCAGCCTCCCTCGATCAGCGCTCGGGTCTCGTCCACGGCAACCTCCCACATCGCCATCAACTCCTCGTCTGGACGCTGGTACATGCCACCGAAGTTGCCGTCGCCAATGAGCATCTTCTTCTGAGCCGGATCAACGCGCATGTATTTTTCGATGTCAATCATCGGTTTACGTTCGGCGGGCATGGCCACGTCGGCCAGACGGGTCCAGGGCAAATTTTCCATCCACGATGCGTGCGAGGCCAATGGATCGATTTCCTTGACTTTGGCCAAGGTGCGGGGCGCGTTCCACCAGTTATGCCACTTGATCTGCACGCCGCGGTTGCGGTCGAGCCATTCCAAAATGGCACCGTGTGCGGGACCGTTTCCACCATGTCCGTTGACGATGACGATTTGCCGAAAGCCAGTGCGCACCATGTGGTCCAGGATGTCGCACATCAGAGCGCACAGCGTAGACAGGCGCAGCGAGACCGTGCCAGGATAGTCAACAAAGCTCGGCGTAAAGCCATAGTTGATGGTCGGATAGACCGGCACGTTGATGGTTTTTGCAGCGTCGATGGCAACCCGCTCGGCCAGGATGAGGTCGACGCACAGGCTCAGGTAGCCATGTTGCTCGGTCGAGCCCAGTGGCAGCACGGCGCGTTGATCGTGCTTGACGTGCTCCTGTACCTGCATCCAGTTCATGTCGGCAAGTCTCATGGATATTTCCTTCAGGGTTGGGCCGGTTCGGCCGAGGGTTGCAGCTGGCTGTCAAACATGGAAAGCACCACCTTGGCCATCAAAACCGAGAGCGTTTCGCGCTCGACCAGGCTAAGGGGCGACAGCATTTCTTCTTCCATAGCCATGAAACGGGGAATCGCTTCGTCAAGAATGGCCTGGCCGGCGGCGGTCAGCGTCAAATTCTGCTGGCGTCGGTCGGTCTGGGCTTCGCTGCGTGCAATAAGTCCCAATTTGGCTATGCGGTTGACCGCCCGGCTCAACGTGTTCTTTGGGAACGCAGTGGAGGCAGCGATCTCGCTGGCGGTCACGCCATCGAACAGACCCAAGCTGTACAGAATCACGAACTCGGCGCGCGTCAGACCAAAGCGCTCTTCGACCCAGCCATAAAGCGGCGTGTTGTATCGCAGGCTCAGGTAGTTAAAACGCGCAGCAAATCCGCAAGGGTTACGCCAGAGTCGTGCATGGGTTAGCGCATCGAGCCGGTGTCGCACGAGCATGGCACCTGAGCCCGTTTCCGGCTCAGTTGAGTCGTTTGCTGCGAGTGGCTGAATTCGTTCCAAAATGAACAAGATAGGGGTGAAGATCCCTGTATGGTATCCAAGCTTTCTCGTTGGCGCAATCGGCATTTTCAGCTTTTTTTCACTGCAGCATCGTGGTTTATGAATGACAAGCCCGCACGAAATCGGTGTACAAACCAATTCGTCAAATTAGTTCCAAAAGGTATTGACTCGAAAGAAAGTCGGGATTAAATTCCTATCTGTCAATCACGCGGCATGCGCGTGATTAACCTCAACAGGAGTTTCACCATGCGTTCCTTTTTGACTGGCGTCTTGTGCGCCACGGCGCTGCTGACATCGGCGGGCGCTCAGACCTTGACCATTGGCGTGCGTGGGGGTCCCGACTCCATCGATCCGCACTTCACAGCCACCGGCACGCACGCCGAATCACTCAAGCACGTCTTCGACACACTGGTGTGGTCCGGCGACGGCCTGGAGATCGAGCCACGCTTGGCCGAGAGCTGGAAGGCCATCAACAACACGACTTGGGAGTTCAAGCTGCGCAAGGGTGTGAAGTTCCACGACGGCTCGGATTTCACCGCCACAGACGTCAAATTCTCGATTGAGCGCATTCCAGTGGTGTCAGGACCCAACCCGACCACGATCTACGTGCGCCGCGTTAAGGAAGTCAAAATCATCGATCCCCTCACTGTGCAGGTGATCACCGACGGCGCATCACCGACCTTGCCGAACGACTTTATCCGTCTGTTCATCGTCTCGGCGAAGGCTGCCGCGGGCCTGACCAAGGACAACGCCAACGAGGCCTTCAATTCGGGCAAGGCTGCGGTTGGCACCGGCCCCTACAAATTCGTGTCTTGGCAACCCAAGGGCGATCTGGTGCTTGACCGCTTTGACGGTTACTGGGGCCCCAAGGAGCCTTGGGCACGTCACGTGCGCAAGGAAATTGCCAACGATGCGGCCCGTGTGGCCCAGCTCAAGGCCGGTCAGCTTGACCTGATTACCCGCGTGCCCGCCACCGATGTGGCCACACTCAAACGCGACTCGAAACTCAACGTGCAGACCATCGACACGGTCTATGTTTTCAACGTCGAACTCGACATGCGCGATAAGCTGCAAAACGCCAGCAACAAGGATGGTTCGCCGCTGGCAAAAAATCCGCTGCTTGACTTGCGCGTGCGCCAAGCGATTGATCTGGCGATTGACCGCAAAAGTTTGGTCGAATTCGCCATGGAAGGTCTGGGCAAATCTGCCGGCCAAATGGTGACACCGTCGATCTTTGGCTTCAACAAGTCGCTGCCCGAGCCCAAGTTCGACCCGGCGGCAGCAAAAAAACTGATGGCCGATGCGGGTTATCCAAACGGCTTCAAGATCCAGTTCTCTTTCACCAAAGACCGCCTCCCCGGGGACACTCAGGTCGGCACCTCGATCGCGCAGATGCTGGCGGCGATTGGCATTGATGCCACACCCAACGCACAACCCGCCGCGGTCTTCTTCCCGGCCCGCACTCGGGGAGATTTTTCGATGTCGATGTCTGGCTGGGGCACGCTGACTGGCGAGGCGCATTACACGCTGTCGTCGTTGGCGCACTCGAACGACAAGAAGATGGGCGCGTTCAATGTGCTCAATTACAACAACCCCGAGATGGACCGACTCTTGCAAGCTGCGGCCATCGAGATGGATGTTGCCAAGCGCCGCAAGTTCCTCGAAGACGCCAACGCGCTGGTCGATAAAGACAAGCAGCGCTTGCCCATTGTTGCTGTGGGTTCGGCCTGGGCAATGCAAAAGAGCAAAGTCACCATCAAGCCGCGTGTGGACGAAGACACGCTGGCCATGAACATCAAGCCGGCAAGATAAGATAAGACATGGCTGGCATTGCACTGGGGCTGCACGGAGGGTGTGGCACGCTGGAGCGCAGCCTGCAAAGCGAAGCGGACTGGGCCGAAAGCCGTGAACACATTGCACTGGCTTTGCGCGCGGGCTGGAAAATTCTGAGTAGCGGCGGCACGGCCTTGGATGCTGTGCAGGCGACCGTCGTCATGATGGAGGACAGCCCGCATTTCAACGCTGGACATGGTGCTGCGCTGACGGCTCGCGCCGAGCATGAGTTGGATGCCGCCATCATGGACGGCAACAATCTGGCCGCTGGAGCGGTGTGCATGGTGCGCCGCGTGCGCAACCCGATTGAGGCCGCGCGTGCTGTGCTCGATGGCGCAACAGCCGTGCTGCTGGCCGGCGATGCGGCAGACGAGTTCGCGGCCAGCGTCGGCGTCTCCATGGTGGATCCGTCCTACTTCACCACCCAACGCCGCATCGACGCCCTGCTCCTGCTTCAGCAGCTCGCCCAGACAGGGGCGTTCGTTCCGGCCACTGAAGCGGAAAAGCACGGCACAGTAGGCGCTGTGGCGCGTGATGCGAACGGACACCTCGCGGCAGCCACTTCCACTGGGGGATTCAACAATAAACCTCCCGGCAGAATCGGTGACAGCCCCATCATCGGTGCCGGCACCTACGCACACGATGGCATTTGCGCGGTGTCGTGCACCGGGCAGGGGGAAATCTTCATTCGCCGGGTGGCCGCTTACGATCTTGCGGCGCGCATGCAATACGGCGGGCAGTCACTGCAAGATGCGGCAAATACCCTGGTATTCGATACCCTTGCCAGTCACAAAATCGGTGCGGGCATGGTCACGCTCGGTGCCACTGGGAACCCATTCGCTCCTTACAACACGCTGGGCATGTACCGAGGCTGGATCACGACCGAGGGTGACATGACGGTGGCCACCCATGCCGAACTGCACAACATAGGAAAAGCATGATGCCGCCACAGCGTGAACCCATTCTGATCTGGGGTGCAGGGGCCATCGGGGGCGTGTTGGGGGCCTATTGGACCCGTGCGGGTCTACCTGTCCAGATGGTGGACATCGTGGCCGAGCATGCCACTGCCTGCAGCACCACGGGCTTGAACATCAGCGGCCCGGTTGAGCAGTTCAGGCAAGTCGTGCCCTGTGTCACGCCGCAAGCGCTGGGTGGTACCTTTAGAACCATCGTTCTTGCAGTCAAGGCGCAGGCGACCGAAGACGCCATGGCCATGCTGCTACCGCATCTCGCACCCGATGGCTTTGTTCTCTCCGCGCAAAACGGCCTGAATGAGTTAACGATAGCCCGCCTCGCAGGCGCCGAGCGCACCATGGGGTGCTTTGTCAATTACGGGGCTGACTGGTTGGGTCCTGGCGAGATCTTGTTTGGTAACCGCGCCGCCGTGGTCGTGGGCGAGATCGACGGCAGTGTCCGTGAACGCACACGGCAGATGCACCGTGACCTCGCCATTTTCGAGCCCGCTGCGGTGCTGACCGACAACATCTGGGGTTATCTGTGGGGCAAGCTCGCTTACGGCGCGATGCTGTTTGCCACTGCGCTGACCACCGACTCAATGACTGCGAATTTTGAGGACCCGCAGCGTTTTGTGGTGTTCGACCGGCTCGCTCGCGAAGTCATGGCGGTGGCTGCTGCACGGCACGTTGTGCCCATCGGGTTCAACGGGTTTGATCCTGCCTGTTTCGCGCCGGGTGCGTCCGACGCCGGGGCGCGCGCGTCGATTGCGGCTCTGGCTGAATTCAACCGCTACACAGCCAAGACACACTCCGGCATCTACCGCGACCTGGCAGTGCGCAAACGCAAGACGGAGGTCGACCCTCAAATCGGGGTCATTGCAGAGATCGGACGCGAGGTCGGCGTGCCGACGCCCGCCATCCGTTGCCTGGTGGCCCTGATCCATGCCATCGAGGACGGGAGCAAACCGATGTCTAAAGACACTTTTTCCGAATTGATGGCAGTGTGCGAAAACGCCCCTGCAGCTTCAGCCTGATCGCAGCGCCATGCACATCGACCTATCAAACCAGACTGCCATCGTCACAGGTGCGGCGCACGGATTTGGCCGTGCGATCTGCCAGATCCTCGCAAGCCATGGCGCTCGTGTATGGGCGCTGGACATCGTTGAGCAGGAGCTCGCTGAAACTGCACGCTTGTGCGTGGCCGAAGGGGGATGGTGCGAAGCCCGTGTGCTGGACATTACGCGGCCGCAGGCCGTACAAGCACTGGTGGCAGAGATCGGCGCAGCCGACACCCCTGTTGCCATCTTGGTGAACAACGCAGGAGGTGTGCTTGGACAAGTTGGCCAACCCCTTGAGGCGGTGACTCCGGATCAATGGAACGCCATATTTGCCGTGAACGTGAGCGGCGCTTTCTATTTGTGCCAGGCGGTTGCCCCCGGCATGAAGGCCGCCAAGCGCGGGCGGATCATCAACATCGCCAGCGGAGCCGGTCTGACCATCACCCTCACCGGCATCCAAGCCTATGCAGCGTCCAAGGCAGGGCTGGTGAGCCTGACCCGCCAACTCGGACATGAACTCGGCGAATGGGGCATTACCGTCAACTGCATCGCACCCGGATTCGTACGTTCCAACCCGAACACTGAGAGGCAATGGAATGCAATGGGCGAGGCCGGGCAGACGGCCTTGCTGAAAAACATTGCCCTAAAGCGCCTGGGCACGCCGCAAGACATTGCCAATGGGGTTTTGTTCTTTGCCTCGGAACAAGCCGGCTGGATCAGCGGGCAGACGATTTCAATAGACGGAGGAAAGTAGGCTATGCAGCTGGAATCTAGTGCTGTCTTGCAACCTGTGTGTTGAAGCCGATGGCCATTTGATCTGGTGCGCCGATTTCAATTTGACCCGCGCGTGCACCATGAACAGGCGGGTCAAAGGATGATAGGCGGGAACAGCTGGCAGGCTCTGAGTCCAGTGCCCAAGGGATTAGAAAACAAGCTTCCAAGCGTCCAGTTGTTCGGGTACAGGCCGCGTTGGCGACAGTATTCAGAGCGCTGGGCCTGACGGTCGACCTAGAAGACCTGGCCTGATCACCGCTCAGATGCTCAGGTCCAGCCGGTTGTAGTCCTTCATCGCCGCGCGCACGGTCTCGTCCCAGATGAAACGCTCGCCCGATTCGGCGTGCGGCCGATAGACGAAAGGCGTCTCATGTGTGTAGCGCTGCCGCCGGGCGTCGATACCGTAGCCGATGGCGCGGGCCCGCTCGCGGATGCGGGCGTCGTCGAACACCGCTGGCGTCGCATGGATGCCGCCGCCCATCACGCCGAGCACCGAGCGTCGCCGGTGAAAGCCGAGGTTGAGCGTGATCCGCCAGTCGGGGCTGGTGTTGGCGAACGAGCCGTGCACCGCCTGCCGGTTGGTGATCGCCACGTCTCCGGGCTGGCAGATGATCGGTACCGCCTCGGGCAACCGGTCGGAGCCGGCCCGCGCCACCATCGCCTTGATGTCGACGTGGCGCTGGGCGTGCGACCCGGGCACCACCCACACGCCGTTGGCGGGCGTGCAGCCGTAGACCTGCGCCATGAAGTTGAAGCCGTGCGAGCCGGCGTCCCAGTCGGGGCTGTCCCAGTGGGTGAGGCCGTCACGGTGCCAGGCCACCGATGCGCCCAGGCCGGGCTCCTTGATGAACAGCGCCTCGTTGAAGGGCACGAAGTCGTCGCCGTTGACCGCGGCGGCCACGGCGAGCAGGTCGGGATGCCCGTAGACCCGCAGATGTGTCTCGGAGAACTGCAGCGAGCCGAGGAT
>CAJBLW010000239.1 GCA_903953985.1 uncultured Burkholderiales bacterium | reverse complement strand
GTGCAAGCCGTGTTTGCCCAGGCCCATATGGATGTGCGCATCAGCGGCCGCGAAAAGACGATCTACTCCATCTACAAAAAGATGGATGAAAAACACCTGAGCTTTGCACAAGTGACCGACATCTATGGCCTTCGGGTCATCGTCCCCTCGGTCATCGACTGCTACACCGCTTTGGGCTTGCTGCACCAAATTTACAAGCCCCTGCCGGGCAAGTTCAAAGACCACATCGCCATTGCCAAGGTCAACGGCTACCAGTCGCTGCACACCACCTTGGTCGGGCCGTCCGGCGTGAACGTCGAGTTTCAGTTGCGCACCGAGCCGATGCACTTGGTCGCCGAATCGGGGGTGGCCGCGCACTGGCTGTACAAAGAACACGAGTCGGCCAGCGCCCAATCCGAGCGCCTGGGCACGCAGTGGCTGCAATCGCTTTTGGACATCCAAACCGAAACACGCGACGCCGCTGAATTTTGGGACCACGTCAAGGTCGACTTGTTCCCCGATGCCGTGTATGTGTTCACCCCCAAGAGCCAGATCATGGCCTTGCCACGGGGCGCCACAGTGGTGGACTTTGCCTACGCCATCCACAGCCGGGTGGGCGACCGCGCCATGGCTGCTCGCATCAATGGCGACCAGGTACCGCTGCGCACCGAACTCAAAAACGGCGACGTGGTCGAAGTGATCACTGCCCCCGTCTCAGCCCCGAATCCGGCCTGGCTGGGCTTTGTGCGCACTGGACGCGCACGCTCCAAGATCCGCCACCATCTCAAAACCATGGCGCAAACCGAGTCGGTGGGCTTGGGTGAAAAACTGCTGGCGCAGGCTTTGCGTGCCGAAGGCATCCACCAGCTGCCCGCCAACGACGAAGCGCACCACACGTTGTGGGAAAAACTGCTTCGCTTCACGGGCAACCGCAACCAGCCCGATTTGCTGATGGACATTGGCCTGGGCAAACGCATCGCCACCATCGTGGCCAAGCGTTTGACAGCGCTCTTGTCCGAGTTGGGCCAAAAACCCGATCCACTGCTGATGACCCGCGAACGCTTCACAGCGCACGAGTCCATCTCACAAGGCTCGATCACCCTGGATGGCAGCGAAAACGCCTCAGTGGTCTATTCACGTTGCTGCCGTCCCCTGCCCGGTGACGACATCGTGGGCTACCTGGGTCGAGGCGAAGGCCTGGCCGTGCACACCCGCGATTGCGCCATAGCACGCAAACTGGCGCACAAGGACAGCGAACGCTTCATCGGCGTGGAGTGGTCTGACGAATTGCGCCGCAGCTTCGAGACCACCATCACCGTCACTGTGGTCAATGGCAAAGGTGTGCTGGCCCGCGTGGCTGGCGCTCTGGCCAGCGGCGAAACCGATATCGTGCACGTGGACATGGGACAAGAGACACCCCAAGATACGGCCGAATTGAAGTTCGTGGTGGCTGTTCGAGATGTGTCGCACCTGGAGCAGGTGCTGCGTCACCTCAATCGCACCCCCTCGGTCATCAAGGCTGAGCGACAAACCAACAAGAACC
>CAJBLW010000238.1 GCA_903953985.1 uncultured Burkholderiales bacterium | reverse complement strand
GGGCACATGCGCCAGTGCTGGCAGTCCTTGACCCTTGTGTGTGTCATTGGTCAACAAACCGTTGGGCGACTCGGTTTGTTGTCGCTTTAACGCAGCAGGAAGGTCAGGGGTGGATGACTGTGATGGATTTTCGATTGTGGGCGCAACTAATTGCCCAGCGATGTAGAGCCTTGTTAGTCCACTGACTTGCGCCATGCGCGTGAGTGTTGCAAGGGGCGATGGGCTTGCAAGCACGCGTTCCATGACCTTGAGTGCTTCGCTGCGCTCGAACGCTTGAACAGTTTCGGCGCTATAAAAAAGCTTCAAGCCATCTTGCTCAATGGGCAACTCGCCCGTTTTAAGACGCAGTTCAGCCAGATCGCTGGTGGAGATGCCAAGTCGGCTTGCGACATCACGCGTGCTCAGTTGGGCATCTGACGTGACTTGCATGTCAGTTGCCGAACAAGCGGTCGCGCTTGGTTAATGGAATATGTGCATCTGTCAATTTCTGTGCTCCTTGCGTGAGCGCAGTTTGTTTTCAGGGTAATGTCCCTAGGAGTGGTGTAAGTTATTGACCGAGCTGCAAGGCGCGAAGGGCGTAGCCCGAAGCGGCTTGCAGCTCGGTCGGCCATCTGTTTTAGGGTGGTCATCGTGAGTCCGGATAAGGTTGAGGTGCGACCCAACAACCTGACTAAAGGAAACACAATGACCACCCCTACTATCGCACTTGCCGAGCTCGCTGAGAAGGGCTCTGATATCGATGTATTGCGCCAAATGGTGCAATTCATGGCCCAACGGCTTATGGATATGGACATCGAGGGGCGCTGCGGCGCCGGCTACGACGAGAAAAACACCGAGCGACTCAACAGCCGAAACGGCTACCGCGAACGCACCTGGGACACTCGAGCTGGAAGTGTCCCCCTGAAAATCCCCAAACTGCGCCAAGGCAGCTACTTCCCCGAATTCCTAGAGCCCCGGCGCACCGCTGAGAAAGCACTGACCGCAGTCATCCAGGAAGCCTACATTCAGGGCATATCCACCCGCTCCGTGGACGATCTGGTCAAGGCGCTGGGCATGAGTGGGGTCTCCAAGAGCCAGGTCAGCCGCCTGTGCGGTGAGCTCGATGAGCGCGTGGGGGCTTTCCTGAACCGCCAGATAGAGGGCGATTGGCCGTATTTATGGATCGACGCCACCTATGTCAAAACCCGCGAGGCCGGGCGCATCGTGAGCGTGGCCGTAATAATCGCTGTGGGGGTCAACACCGAGGGACAGCGCGAGGTGCTGGGCCTCAAAGTTGGCGCCAGTGAGGCAGAACCCTTCTGGACGGAGTTTTTGCGCAGTCTGAACCGCCGGGGCCTGCGTGGCGTCAAGCTGGTCATCAGCGACAGCCACGAGGGCATCAAGGCCGCCGTCTCCAAGGTACTGAAGGCCACCTGGCAGCGTTGCCGGGTGCACTTCATGCGCAACGCGCTGGCGCATGCCGGCAAAACACAGCGGCGCATGGTGTCTGCGGCCATCGGAACGGTGTTTGTGCAGGACACAGCAGAGGCGGCCAAAGCCCAATGGAGGTCGGTGGCCGATCAACTGCAGGGGAAGTTCCCCAAGCTCAGCGTGCCGATGGAGGACGCGGAGAACGATGTTCTGGCGTTCATGACGTTTCCCAAAGCGCATTGGGCGCAGATCTACTCGACCAATCCGCTGGAGAGGCTCAATGCCGAAATCAAGCGGCGAACCAACGTAGTGGGCATCTTCCCCAACGACGGGTCCATCGTCCGACTGGTGGGGGCCATGATGCTGGAGCAAAACGACGAGTGGAGTTTGAACCGCAGGTACATGCAGCTTGAAGGCCTTCAAACCCTCTGCGATACTCCCCCGACTCGGCTGTCCGCAGTGGTACGCTGAGTTATGTGTATCTCAGCCTGTCCGGGCTGTGGACTTACACCACGTCTTGGGACACGACCGTTTTCAGATGCTGGATAGGACAACCGCAGTGGAGCCAAGTCCCGAAAGTCTGGCGGTGTTTTGGTTGACTAAATTGTTTTATGAAGGGGCAAAGAAGGCTGGTCAGCTTGCAGGGTGGCG
>CAJBLW010000237.1 GCA_903953985.1 uncultured Burkholderiales bacterium | reverse complement strand
TTTTCGGGGCCACCAGGTAGCCCAGGCGCAGACCGGGCGCCAGAATTTTGGAAAACGAGCCCAGGTACACCGAGCCGTCGGAGTTACGCGATGACAGCGAAGCGGGTGGCGGCGCGTCAAACCACAGGTCGCCATAGGGGTTGTCTTCGATGATCGGCAAGCCAGATTCGACAGCCACCTGCGCCACGGCGGCGCGGCGCTCTTCGGTCATGGTGCGGCCCGTGGGGTTCTGAAAATTGGGCAGCAGGTACACAAAGCGGGCTTTGTCCGCACCCGTGCCCACTTTGGCACGCAGGTCAGCAGGGTCCACGCCGTGGTTGTCGCTGTCCACGCTCACCACGTTGGGTTCCATCGGGGTGAAAGCTTGCAGTGCGCCAAGGTAGGTGGGGGTTTCCACCAAAATGCGGCTGCCCGCGTCGATCAGGATCTTGGCGACCAAGTCCAGGCCTTGCTGGCTGCCGGTGGTGATCAGCACCTGGTCGGGGCTCACATGCATGCCTTGTTTGAGCAGGTCTTGCGCGACCCATTCGCGCAGGGGAGCATAGCCTTCGCTGGCGGCGTATTGCAAAGCGGCTTTGCCGTCATCCCTCAGCACGCGCTCGCTGGCTTCGCGCATGGCGTTGATCGGGAAAGTCTGGGGTGAAGGCAGGCCACCAGCAAAACTGATGATGCCGGGTTTTTCGGTCACTTTCAGGATCTCGCGGATCACCGAGGGGTTCATCTTTTCGGCGCGTTGGGCCATTTGCCATTTCATGTTCTGCTCCTCAATTTTTTCACTTGGGTTGGGGGGTGTTGGTCATGCGCCGCCCCATGGAAACCGTGCCCACGACCAGAATGGCAAAAACCAGGGTCATGGTATCGAGTGATTCTCCTAGCAAAGGCACGGCCGCCAGAATGCTGATGAAAGGCTGCAGCAATTGCAGTTGGCTCACCCGCAGTGGGCCACCCAACGACAGGACTCGAAACCAAGCAAAAAAGCCCGCCCACATGGAGAATACGCCCAGGTACACCAGAGCCAGCCACGATATGGGCGCTACTGTTTGGTCGGGCCAGGTGAGCCAGGCCCCGGACAGTGTGAGGGGAAGCGCCATCACACAAACCCAGCTGATGACTTTCTCAGCGCCCATACTGGCTGTGACTTTGGCCCCGGCGACATAGCCCAGCGAGGCGGCCAACACGGCGCCCACCAGCAGGGTGTCGGCCCAGGTCAGGCCAAAACCGTGGCCCATTTGCGCTGCGCGCATTAGACTGTAAAACGCTACAAGGATGCTGCCCAAAGCGGCAAAGACCCAAAACCCCAGGCGCGCGCGTTGGTGCAGCAACCACGCGGCGGCTGCGGCGGTGGCCAGCGGCAGCAAGGCGGTGATGACAGCCGCATGGCTGGCCGTAACGTGGCGCAGCGCCCAGCCCAGCAGCAAGGGGTAACCGATCACATTGCCAGCCAGCGACAAATACAACGGGCCACGTTGCGCAGCCAATGGCCAAGGCGCGCGAACCGCCAAAAGGTATACAAGCGACAGGCCACCGGCCAGCGCGGCGCGTGCCCAGGTCACAAACCAGGGGGACATTTGCGGTGCGTCCACCGTGCCCGTGGCCAAGCGCGTCATGGGCAAGGTGAGTCCAAAAATGACGACACCCAAAAGGCCAAGCCACAGACCCAGGTTTTCGCGTTGTTGAGGGGTGTTGTTCATGGTCGTTGTGCTTTGTTGTTCAGGGGGTGGACTTGTTGCCTTGCGGGCATCCGGCGGGGCGGGGGCTGTCAGCCTGCGCTTTGCAGCATGCCGTTCAAAACCCACAAGGCCGTAGCCACCAGCGCCACCGACATGCAGCGGTTGAACATCAGCAAACGGCGGCCGTGCGCCAGCCAGTGCCGCAGGATCGAGCCTGCAACCGCATAGGTCAGATTGCTGAAAAAGCCATAGGCCACCATGATGGGCAGCAGCACCAACGTGCGGGCCGTGGCGTCTTCGCGCCCAGCCACCCAACCCGCCACGATGGCGAGCGCCAGCATCCAGGCTTTGATGTTTAGAAACTGAAGACCGACGCCTTGTACAAAGCCCACTTGCAACTTGGCGTTGTCGGCCTGCTGCAAACTGCCGCTTTGCCACAAACGCGAGGCCAACCAGAGCAAATAGCCGGTGCCCAGCGTCACGATCCCCCAGCGCAAAGGCGGGAAGGCCACCACCAGCCCACCCACTCCGGTGGCACACAGCGTGAACAAAATGCCCCAGCCCACCGGCACCGCCAGCACAAAGCGCATGGCCCGACGCAGGCCATGGTTGGCGGCCATGGCGGTCGACAATGTGGTGTTCGGCCCGGGCGTGAAGCTGCTCACGGTGGCCAGTACCAACAGCGCGCTGAGTTCGGAAGAGGTCATGGCTTTGTTGTTGTATGAAGTGAGGCCCTCAAGACGCTATGGGGCTGAGGGGCTGTAGGCTTGCGGTTCAACGTGCAGACAGACTTTCCCACCGCTCCAGGGAGGCCAGCAGCTGGTCGTCGATTTCCGTGTCGCGGCGGAACAGTTGTTGTGCCAGGCCGGGATCGCGCTGATAAACACTGCCATCGGACAGTTGCGCTCGCACGTTGGTTTGCTCTTTTTCCAAGTTCTCTATCTTTACAGGCAGCTCTGCCAGCTCGCGTTGTTCTTTGTAGCTGAGCTTGCTGCGGGTTGGCGTGTTTTCTGCAGGGACTGTTGGTGCGAGGATGGAGCTTGCGGCTGGGGCTGCCTGAGGTGGCGGGGTGCCGCTGCGCTGTGCCGATTGAGCCCGAATGGCCTGAGCGCGTTTGGATTGGACCAGCCAGTCCTGTACCGAGCCCTCGTATTCGCGCCAGAAACCAGGTTGATCCGGGGCGCTCTCGCAGGCAATGATGCCAGTCACCACGTTGTCCATGAAGGCACGGTCGTGGCTGACCAGGAAAACCGTACCTTCGTAGGTTTGCAGCAACTCTTCCAGCAACTCCAGGGTTTCGATGTCCAGATCGTTGGTCGGTTCGTCCAGCACCAGCACGTTGGCTGGGCGGGCAAACAAGCGCGCTAACAGCAGGCGGTTGCGTTCGCCCCCTGACAGCGAGCGAACAGGCGAGGTGCCGCGTGCGGGTGAAAATAAGAAGTCCCCCAGATCGCTCTTGACGTGCTGGCGTTTGTTGCCAATCTCGATCCATTCGCTGCCGGGGCTGATGAAGTCTTCGAGGGTGGCGTCCAGGTCCAGGGCATCGCGCATTTGGTCAAAATAGGCCACTTCGAGCTTGGTGCCACGACGCACTTCACCGCTGTCCGCTTCGAGTTCGCCCAAAATCAGTTTGAGCAAGGTGGTTTTGCCTGCGCCGTTCGGGCCCAGCAAGCCAATCTTGTCGCCGCGCAGCAAAGTGCCGGTGAATTTCTGGATCACGGTGCGTACACTGCCGTCCGGCTGGGGGAAGCTTTTGGTCACGTCGGTCAGCTCGGCCACCAGCTTGCCGCTCGGCACGCCCGAGGCCACTTCCATCTTCACGTTGCCCACCTTTTCCCGGCGAGATGCCCGTTCGCCGCGCAGATTTTGCAGCCGCGTGATGCGGCTTTGGCTGCGGGTGCGGCGAGCTTCGACGCCTTTGCGTATCCAGATCTCTTCTTGGGCCAGCAACTTATCGGCTTTGGCTTGAATCACGGCTTCTTGAGCGAGTTGCTCTTCTTTCTGTATTTGGTAGGCGGCGTAATTGCCCGGGTAAGGGCGCAGCTTGCCGCGGTCTAACTCCACAATGCGGGTGGCGATGCGGTCCAAGAATGCCCGGTCGTGGGTGATGGCAATGACGCTACCTTTGAAGTCAATCAGCAGATCTTCCAGCCAGGTGATGGCGTTCAGATCCAGGTGGTTGGTGGGCTCATCCAATAAGAGGACATCAGGGCGGGTCACCAAAGCTTGCGCGAGGGCCACACGTTTGCGCATACCCCCGGACAGTGAATGCACGACCGCACTGGGGTCCAGTTGCAGGCGTTGCAGGGTTTCGTCCAGCCTTTGCTCCCAGCCCCAGCCATCGCGCGATTCGATTTGCCCCTGTAAAGTATCCAGGTCTCCTCTGCTGTGCGTGTAATCGTCGATCCATTGCACCACTTCCGCCAAGCCTTCACGCACCGACTCATAAATGGTGTGCTCAGGGACCAGGATGGGTTCCTGAGCTACGTAAGCGATACGAACGCCTTGCTGTACATGCAAGTTACCGTCGTCTGGGCGCTCCATGCCTGCCAGAATCTTGAGTAAGGAAGATTTGCCTGTGCCGTTGCGACCAATCAAGCCGATGCGCTCAGATGTCTCCAAAGAGAAGTCGGCGTGATCGAGGAGGGCGACGTGACCAAAAGCCAGAGACGCGTTCATGAGTGTGAGTAATGCCATGGGCCCATTATCCGGGGGGCGGATGCAAAAAATAGCCGAAAAAATCAAAAAGATGGTTGAAGGCCGAAAAACTGTGTCACAATCGAGGGCTTCGCTGCACACAAATCAACTTTCGTATGAAAGCCAATGTGGGTGGTGAGAGGTTTTTGAGGCGATCGTAATGATCGAATAAATTTTCAAAAACTTGACGCGGCCTTAAAAACTGTGTCATAATTCAAGGCTTCGCTGATCGCGGCGAAGCAAGAAAAGGTGATGAAAGTTACCCGGGTTCTTTAAAAATATACAGCCGATAAGCGTGGGCGTTTGATGGTGATTGCCAAGTTCTTCGGAACTTAGCTTTAATTAGCTAACAAACGCTCATGAAGTAAAAAAGATGTGGAAATCA